>NZ_JAKJSO010000018.1:0-158604 GCF_050337045.1 Photobacterium kagoshimensis
GAATTAACCAGATTGAATTAACCAGATTGTAATGCAACTACTAGAGCCTTACCCATTAAATATAATCCCAATAAAAAACCGCACTTTCGTGCGGTTTAATTTTATCATTATAAATAACTCAAATTTACTTAAAAGTTCAACTCATCAACTAAGTGTGATCCCGCCTGCAGCTAAACATTGATAACAAGCTCGCAAAACAACCTTAAGCTATCATGTAACTCACAGACTAATGTTATATTAATGGCAACAAAGAATATAACACCATCCTTAACTTTAATTATTAATTTCACTTACTTATGAAAACTTTTACAGCCATTATTTTATTCTTGTTGTCTCCCCTATCATTCGCTAATAATTTAGAAAAAGGCATTGAACTATTCAATCAGAGAGAATACAAGCAAGCAATACCTATTTTTGAGTCTCTATCTAACGCTGGCGATATCGAAGCAACATATTGGCTTGGCGCATCACAGTATAGAACCGGTGAAAAGTTTGAAGCTGGTCATACATACTTAAAAGCAGCGGAGAAAGGGAACCCTTGGGCAATGGATAGACTTGTGCCTAGAGATAGCAGTCCATGTAGCTATTTAAGCTGGCCTTGTGACGAAAAATGGAAAAATAAGGCCATAACAGTATGGAAACAACAAGCAGAGAATGGAAGCGGTAAAGCCATGAGTATGTTATTACTAAGAGAGTCACCTTTATGGCAAATAATTCCATTCTATAATCAGTATAGATACAATAAGCTATTTGAAAAAGCAATACCTTTAGGTGGATACACATTGACAAGAACAATAAGCTTGTTAAGTTCTAAAGAAACAAGATATAAACACTTATTAACAGCAGCTAATCATGGATATGCACCAGCTATGACAAGCTTGTTTTATTATAAGAACGTATTAAGCTTAGATGAGAGGTTAGAATGGTGTTTAAAAGCACTAAACTTAGGTTATTCACGTGCAGCTGGTGCATTATCTATCGCATACAGTAATGGTTCACAAGGTGTTATTAAAGATAAAGCCAAGGCTATATATTATATGCTCATTAAAGAAAACCTCAACAACAACCATGATGAATTTACGCTTAAATCAAACGTTGAATATATAATTAGCGATGAAATAAATGTTCAAACGGATAGTCATAAAGTAGATTACAACATAGATAACATTAAATCGAGAGCTGATAAATTCACAGAAAACATAAAGCCAAATATGTTTCTTGACGAATCATCATTCGAGATGCGCATTTAAAACAGCAACAAATAAACAGACTGCATATAATGCAGTCTATTTATTAGCAATAAATTCAACCCACTTTAACTTTTTGCCATAATAACCCCAGAAGGGTTAACACGGTATTAAGATTAATTACCTAATGCTATTAATGCATCAGGTGCGATAATCTTTGCAGGCTTTGTTGCGTAAATCGAAATCACTTAAAAGTTCAACTCATCAACTAAGTGTGATCCCACCCTGCCGCAAAACAACCTCAAGCTATCATGTAACTCACAGACTAATGTTATATTAATGGCAACAAAAAATATAACACTATCCTTAACATTAATTATTATTAATTTCGCTTACTTATGAAAACTTTTACAGCCATTATTTTATTCTTGTTGTCTCCCCTATCATTCGCTAATAATTTAGAAAAAGGCATTGAACTATTCAATCAGAGAGAATATAAGCAAGCAATGCCTATTTTTGAGTCTCTATCAAACGCTGGCGATATCGAAGCAACATATTGGCTTGGTGCATCACAGTATAGAACCGGTGAAAAGTTTGAAGCTGGTTATACATACCTAGAAGCAGCGAAGAAGGGGAACCCTTGGGCCATGGATATGCTTGTACCTAGAGATGGCAGTCCATGCAGTTATTTAAGATGGCCTTGTGACGAAAAATGGAAAAATAAGGCCATAACAACATGGAAGCAACAAGCCGCGAATGGAAGTGGTAAAGCCATGAGTATGTTATTACTAAGAGAGTCACCTTTATGGCAACTAATTCCATTCTATAACGACTATAGGTACAATGAGCTATTTGAAAAAGCAATACCTTTAGGTGGTTATACTTTAACTGATACAGTAGGCTTATTAAGCTCAGAAAGAGAACAGTTTAAACACTTATTAGTAGCAGCAAATAGAGGTTATGCACCTGCTATGGCAACTCTATTTTATTATACTAACATGTTAAATTTAGAAGATAGATTAGCGTGGTGTTTAAAAGCTATTAACTTAGGTTATTCTCAAGCTGCAGCTGTATTATCCTTTGCATATACAGATGGTACTAAAGGTGTTGCTAAGGATAAAACCAAAGCTATTTACTATATGTTTATTGAGGAAAACCTCAACAATAATAAAAGTGATGAATTTACGCTTAAATCAAACATTGAATATATAATTAGCGATGAAATAAATATTAAAACTGATAGTCATAAAATTGATTACAACATAGATAACATTAAAGCGAGAGCTGATAAATTTACAGAAAACATAAAGCCAAACATGTTCCTTGATGAATCATCATTCGACATGATATTATAAAAACAGCAACAAAAAACAGGCTGCATATACGGCAGCCTATTTATTATCTATAAATCAAAACCACTTTAACTTTTTACCATAATAACCCCAGAAGGGTTAACACGATTTTTATCGAAATTAACTTATGCTATTAATGCATCAGGTACGCTAACCTTTGCATTCACTGGGAATTAAAACGGAGTTATTAAAATCAGGACCAACGAAATCATTATAACAACTATTTATAGATGAGCATGATGTATATGAACAAATGGGCGTTGACCAATATGAGTATACTGTTGATCGAGCAATAGCTTCGCAGTTATTACAGAATTAACCAGATTGTAATACAACTACTAGAGCCTTACCCATTAAATATAACCCCAATAAAAAACCGCACTTTCGTGCGGTTTAATTTTATCATTATAAATAACTCAAATTTACTTAGAAAGCGTAGTCTAAGTTAATACCCCAGTTACGGCCTGGTTGGGTGCGACGATCGATGCCTTTTGTATCTGTTCGCCCAGCAACATCTTGGTAGTTCCAATATTTCTTATCTAACGCATTGAATAGACCTGCACGTAGCGTCATGTCTTTCATTGGACGGTAGTAAGTAGTTAGGTCAACAACGCTGTATCCTGATGCATCAAGGTTATCTTTTGTATCCCAATCGCTGCCTTTTTTGCTAGCAACCATGGTTACGCTCATCAAACCACCCCAGTTGTCACTTGGTGTATCGTAACCTAGGCCTACAACGCTGGTTAGTGGTGCTACATCGTTAAGTGATGATGTAGTTCCAGCAGTAGGATCTTCACCCTCGCCGTCTTGGTAAGCTAAAGAGAATTTAGAGTAAGTACCTACTGGTGCATTAAATGCTTCATCTAGCCAGATGTTTGCTTTAAGTTCTGCACCATAAATCTTCGCTTTTGCGATGTTTTTGTTCGTATAAATTTCTACACCGTTAACAACTTCTTTATCCGCTTGAGTAATGAAGTTTTTGTAATCATTGTAGAAAGCAACAAGCTCTAGGCTACCAGCTGATGCGCTTGCACGCAGACCCATTTCGTAGCTTTGACTCTCTTCTGGTTTCAGATCTGGATTTGAAACAACTTTATATGTGCCACCGTCTCGAACATAGTAAAGCTCTTGCATCGTAGGCACACGGAAACCTTGGCTAAACTGAGCAAACGTACTTACTTGTTGATTCCAGTGGTATACAGCACCTAAGCGAGAAGTTAGCGCATCGTTGTCATTTGCTTTAAAACCAGAGTCAGAATCAGGCGTAATTTTACTCATGTCGTAACGCGCACCAGCTGTAACGACTAGCGCATCTTCCATGAAGAACATCTGATCTTGCACAAACAGAGCACGTTTCTCAGTTTTTGCTTCTGGAACCTCAGGTGTTCCCTGCTTAGTTTCGTTTTTATCGTACCAGTAATCATAATAATCAAGCTTAAACTTACTATCACTGTAAGATAGGCCGTATGTTAGCTCATGGCGGCTGTTATCGAACGCTAGCTCTTTGTCGAACTGACCATCAAACTGAATATTGCTGTCTTCACCTGAACGGAAGCGGTTACGCTTACCACGATCCATTTCAACAGGCGGCATTGGAGGCTTGTTCATGATGAACTTTGTACGATCATAGTTATTATGCTCAGCTTTACTTTGTTGGTAGTTCAGTGACCATTTAAGCTGATCAAAAGCAACATTGTTCGCTTGCCATTCATGTTCAAAACCAATTCGACCACGCTGATCAGTATCTTCAGTACGCACGTCAGAGTAATGCAACTTCATTGAACCATCAGCTGACATATTCATTGCCGTATCTTCTTTCGACAATGTCTGCCCTTTTGCGGTGCGTGTATAATACTCACCTGTCAAACCAATACGATGCGCATCATTAAGTTGATAAAATGCTTTGGCGAGCACGTTATGAGATTTCTTACTAAACGGATCGGCTGCACCACGCTCCTCACCGTTGATATCTGCGCCACTACCATGAGTTTGTACTTCATTACCATCGCGGTAAGTGTAAATCAGCATTGTTTCTAGGTCGCCAGTACGGTTAGCTGCTTCAACTGTTGCTTTGTATTCTGTATTTGCGCTTGCGTAACCTGTTTTAAGGCCGATATGGCTGTCGTCGCCATCAGCTAGCAGATCTTCAGGGCTCTTAGTACGCATTAAAACAGTACCGCCTAACGCATCACTACCATACAAGCTTGATGATGGACCTTTGTTAACTTCAATTGCAGTTAGCGTATCGACCTCAAACGTATTACTGTTCTTACGCATTGCATCTGCACCAGGGTTGTATGATGCCATTTGCTCGACACCATCAACCAATACTTTCACTCGGCTACCAGACATGCCACGAATATTAAAGTCTTCAACACCAAAGCGCCCTTGACCTTGAGCGCTGACACCAGGCTCAAATTTTAGCGCTTGCTGTACATCTGTAGCCATATTTTGTTCAATGTCTTCAGAGGTTACTTTCGCAACACTCGCAGGTACGTTCTTTACGCTTTGCTCCGAACGAGTGCCCGATACAACAACCTCATCAAATACTGATACTGCTTCTTCAGCATGAAGGATCGGTGATACAGCTAATAGAATAGAGCTCGCCACGAGCGAAAGTTTGTATTTCATATACCCTGCTTAATTAATAGTATTATCAATTTGTGTTTCATTACCGAGAATTATTACAAATACAAACGATAATTACTATCATTAGCAATATGATCAAGATCTCACTTTCAGTGTTTTCTTCGAATTAACAACCAGTTGTGAATGCTATTTTTTACTTTTAGTACAGGTGACAGTACCTGTGGCCAAGAGCAGACGGCTGCCTTCTGTTGATAAATTCATCAAATTATAATGACTTCCCCACTACAGACTTGTTATATGCTTGATAAAATATAATAAAGTGGGAATTACCTTGCGTTATCTTGAGGGTAACGTTACTATTCGCGCTCGTTTTTTAACGACATTGAGCAAGGTCGCATTGCTCAGTGAATTTAACTTAAGAGTATTTATAATGAAATTTGAAGCAGTAGTACGTACTGACCTAGGTAAAGGTGCGAGCCGCCGTCTACGTCACGCAGGTAAATTCCCAGCTATCGTTTACGGTGGTGAAGCTGCACCTGTATCAATCGAACTTCTACACAGCGATGTGATCAACCAAATGGATAAGCCTGAGTTTTACGAAGAGATCACTCTAGTAATCGACGGTCAAGAAGTTAAGGTTAAGCCGCAAGACATCCAACGTCACGCGTTCAAGCCAAAAGTTGAGCACATGGACTTCAAACGCATCTAATTTTGCGTGTTCATTGTTATTTTAAAAGCGCCTTTATGGCGCTTTTTTTATGTCTGATAGATCAAATTTAAAATAATCCTTGTTGCGGGTTCTCATCTTTTTCATCTAACTGTGCCTGCTGTTTCTTCTTCGCTTTTAATACGCGCATATAACGCTGACGGCACAAACGTAACGTATTCCTCTGCTCTGTAGCATTCATAGATTGCCAATTAAAACGCTCGTCTCTGTTTCGCATACAGCCCCTACAATACCCCCGTTCATTAACTTGGCAGATACCAATGCATGGGCTTGGAATAGTGAAGAACTCTAGTTGTTCCACAGCCACTTTCCCCTGTAATTGCTACGCTATTTTATTGAATATAGTAAATAATTAAGCAGTTAGCAGCCTTCAAGTTAGTATTATGTATAATAATATTAAGACTAATTTTGCCTGTTTACTTGATGATGTTCACAATTTGTTATAGTTTTGGCTGAAGAACTATACAATATAGATGCATAGCTATATGGCTATTTACAGGAGGGAACCATGGATTTTTTTGTACCATCAGCTGAAACCCGCTCTCAAGCAGAATCAGTATTCACTTCTATCGGCAATCATGTTTCTGCGCCATCTCAGGAAAAGCGCATCCATAAAATTGAATGGAAACATGAAGGTGACACTTGTCAGTGTGAAGTTGGCAAGCCACTACCGACTATTTTTCGAAATGACGAAACGGTTTTAGCTATTTTCGATTGTGGTGACGTTTTGAAAGTTTGTACCCCTAACCGAGGTGCAATCAAGTTTGATCCTATTCACGCTAACAAAAGTGATATCGTCTCTATCGCTTTCTTTGACTAAGCCTTAATATCACGTTAAAGCGCATGTAGCTCAACAAGTGGTTGAGCTACTCACTTCACAAACATTCTTCATTGCCAACAAATAGCCTTCATTAAAACAACCCCATCTGTGGGGCGATTAACTCTTCAAAGCTCGTGCCAATAAAAGGCAAAATACCATCCGCGACGGGTTTTAGCTGCTTATCTACATAATGTTGATAATCAATCGCTGTCTGCAGTGCTTCCTTGGGTTCTGGACCGTTTAACGTGATCACATACTCAATCCAACCGCCATGTTGATATTGTAACGGCCGGCCCAGTTTTTCATTAATGCTGTCAGCTTGTCGAGCTGCACGCACATGTGGTGGTACATTTTTTTGATACTCTTCCAGCTTTCGACGAAGCCGTTTTCGATACGTCAACTTGCTATCAAACTCACCGCTGTTCGTCCGTTCGACGTAGTCGCGAATGTACTCCTCGACATCTTCGTTATGGAAAACTTTATGGTACAAAACCTGCTGAAACTCTTGCGCAAGTAGCGTCCAGTCTGTTCTTACGGTTTCTAAACCTTTAAATATAATCGCTTGCTTACCATCACGTTCAATAAGCCCTGCGTAACGTTTTTTACTGCCTGTTTCTTGCCCTCTGATCGTTGGCATCAAGAACTTGTGATAATGCGTTTCGTATTCAATCTCAAGTGCAGATAGTAAACCATATTGTTGTGCTAGATGCGCTGTCCACCAAGTATTGATATGCTCCACCAGCGAATGCCCTATCTTATCGGCATCCTCGGCACTATGGGCTTGCTTCAAAGAAACAAATGTTGAGTCTGTATCGCCATAAATCACTTCATACCCTTGTGCTTCAATAAGCTCACGCGTTGTTTTCATGATTTCATGACCGCGCATGGTAATTGATGAGGCTAAACGGTGATCAAAGAAACGACAACCAGATGACCCCAGCACACCATAAAAGGAATTCATGATAATTTTTATAGCTTGCGAAAAGGCTTTTTCGCCATCACGTTTTGCCTTATCACGTGCGGTCCATAACTCTTCAATCATCTTAGGTAGGAAATGTTTTTCGCGGTGAAACTGGCCACCACGAAACCCTGCAATTGCTTGATTGTCAGCTTTCCCCTCTTCAAGCAATAAACCTTCCACCAACCCCATAGGATCAATTCGAAACGAACGAATGATCGACGGGTAGAGCGATTTGAAATCCAGCACTAAGACTGAATCATACAAGCCAGGTTTAGAGTCCATCACATACCCACCAGGGCTTGCTATCCAGTTCTCACTCTCTAGGTTTGGGGCAACGTAACCTGCGCGATGAAGCTGTGGCAAATACAAGTTAGTAAAAGCCGCAACCGAGCCACCAACCCGATCAAGCTCCACACCCGTTAATCGTGATCGTTCAATAACAAAATCAAGTAAATGAGTGTGCTCAAAAATACGCGTTACCAGCTTACAGTCTTGTAGGTTATAACGCGCTAATGAAAGTTTATCATGCTGAAACATATGATTAATTTCAGCCATACGATCATGCACATTGTGAATCGATTTACCTTCACCCAGCAACTCTTGAGAAACAGATTCAAGTGACCAGGATCGAAAATTGTAGGTCGCTGTTTTAAGCGTATCGATACCATCGAGTACCACGCGACCAGGAATCGATATAAACCCCTGCTGGCTATTTTTGCTCGACTGTCGCCAATGCGGTGTTTGCTTACCTCGTCCTATACGCAGTGACAAGTTATGCCATTCAGCACGCTTTAATAGAAGGCGGAAATCAAAGTCGATCACGCTCCAGCCAATCACAATATCGGGATCAAATTGCTGAAACCACACCTCCAGCGCAAGTAATAACGCTTTTTCATCATCGACCCACTGAATCCAATCATGTTGTTCAACATTGTCTATCTGCTGTGGGTCACCCACCATGATCACACGGCTATCATGTTCACTGTGTAAACCGACTGAGTAAAGAATGCCTTTTTCAGAACATTCAATATCCAGTGAAACCATAGAAAGCTCAGGCTGATATTCACCCGCTTTCGCTTTTACTTGTCGATACTCAACATAATCACCTTTTTGGCTTGGCTCACCAGTAAAGACGATACCACCTCGAATAAATCGTTCCATCAAAAAACGATCCGCTAGTCGCACATCCGCTTCGTAACAAGCGATGTTTTGAGCAGCAAGCATGAGAGGAATTTGGTGGCTATCCCGTACAGTCTCACAGTAGCATGCGACCATGGCTTGATGGCTAAATGACGATAATGTTACATCACGCCAACTGGTTCTAATTTGAGCCTGACGTAAAAGCTGCTGTGCTTGTATTTGCTGAGTAACTGGAATGAAACATACTGGTTTGTCTCCACGTATCACAAGGCGTACTGGGCTCTCATCCGTTTTCACCCAAAGAATGATTTCTGTTTGACCCTGGGAGTCTCGACTTTGACGGGTTAATACAAACCCTGTGGAATGTGAATGCAATGAAGCCTCAATATAACGATTAAAATGGGTGAAAATTTAACGTGTAGCGACTTGGTAAATAGCCAGTAATATACTAGCCAATACGGCGATTAATCTTGTCATATTCATCACCTATCCAACCACCAAACTGATCCATCAAAAATATAGCGGCTTTTTTAGGAACTTGAGTACGGCTCGCAAGAATAAATGAACGTTCAATGTCCATCAGGTGCTCTGGGAATAAGTCTAAAAAGACATCAGCCGCTTTATTGATATCCAATTCCCACTGTTGTTTTCGATGCAAGACTAAACAATACGCACTCCAAATCATCTTTTTACCAATATATTCACAGTAATCGAGATAATTCTCTGTTACTTTGGTTTTCATGATTTTATGACGATAATCGGCGAGTTGTGCTTTAATATCCCCGTTTAATGTTCGAGCAATATCCCAGCTAATTTCAAAGTGGCCAAAGCGACTAGCAAGATCGTCACCATTCAAGCAAACAGAACAATGCTTCAGCCATACACCCCACTCGAAAATCCCAGCTAAACCAAGAACATCTTCAAGTACGACAACTTTAATCGTCACTTTTGTCACGTGAGGGTAATGCTGAGACAAACGCCAAGTAATCGCACTTAGTGCTGATTCTTCACTACTTTGAAGTTTCTTTTTTACAACAAGCGTAAAGTTAACATCAGACTTTCCCCAAACAGCATCGCGCCTTGCTACACTGCCATTTAAATAGATACTATGAAACGTGGCATTCAACCCCGCTCTAAACTGCTTCACCGCATCAAGCAAAATAGGCATGTATTCTTGTTGAAACCCATTTTCTCGACTCAAGACTGGAAGTCTTTTTGCCACAATCGCACCCTGTTTTACTGTTATCTTCACCTTACTTATAAACGAAATAATATACGATTTCGCTGTAATTTGACATGTCAGCCCGAATGCTTATTTTTATGCTCAAAAAACAACCACTCCATACAAATACGCTTATTTAATCCATATTTACCTTTCGGAAAAGGTAATTCGCTACTAAAAATTAATTCAAATCAAAAACGAATAAAATATCTGGCATTAATGACAAAAAAACTGTGCAACACTTGTGCTTTACTCTATATTGCACACCCTTTAATCGCTTATGTGTCTGCCTGCGTATGTTCACCTCAAGAAATCTCCAATTAGCTGCATTATTCTTTGTTGTGGCAGTACTAATCGACTTTGCTTGGGTAGCAATTCAAACCGACCAAAAAATGGACGATGCGGCCCAGCGCGCAGTAATGCACATCGACAACTTGTTTTCAGGCATTGAAAAAAAACTGACCGTCATAGATACCATCGACGATCTATGCAACAGCAAAAACAAGCAGCTATTGGAAGACATTATTTTCGACTCTATCTCGATCAAAGAAATTAGCTATATAAAGGGCAATACAATCATTTGCTCCGATAGAACTCGTCAGCATAACTTAAATATATCAGACGAACTCCCTCAGAGTTTACAATTGAAGACAGGGCGAATAACTTACATTGCCAATGATCAACGTAGAAATATGCCAGCCCTATTTTACCTTGTGCCCTATCAGGATATGTGGATCAGAATTTCACTACACCTGAAGTATATTGATTTTTGGGTCAGTGATTTCGGTATTCGAAACAATATGAAAGCGCAGCTCATTCATGACAGAAAATTCATTGCAGGTGACACTGAAATAACCAACTCTGAGCTTATCAATCACCTAGAAATAACATCAAAACACTATCCCTTTTCTATCGTAACTGGCTACGATGCGGCTTTAATGCTAAAAGCATTTAGAGATCAACTGCTCTTAGCCCTAATGATCATTTCGCTATTAACAGCACTGTTGTTAGCGCTATTGTATTCGTATAAACGAACACGTCGCACCCTTGAATCTGAGATCCAGCATGGTATTACAAACAACGAGTTTACAGGCTACCTGCAACCCATAATCTGCTGCCAAACCAACCAATGGCTGGGTGCTGAAATTCTACTTCGCTGGCAGCATCCAATCAACGGTATTACCTCACCCGCAGAGTTTATTACTATTGCTGAAAACACAGGTTTGATTAACGACATAACACTAAAATTATTAGCAGAGGCTGGCCGAAATAAAGCCACTATAGGGAAGCTTTCTCAATCACATTACTTGTCACTGAATGTGACAGCCTCGATGATAGCTAACCCCTATTATGTTCGTAAACTGATTAATATCATCCGCCATTTTCCCTCTTTGCAGAGCGGATTAGTCCTAGAATTTACAGAACGTGAAACCTTCACTGACGATCAACTAGCGCAGCTACAGAGTGGCATGACACGATTACGAAAAGAAGGGGTTAAATGGGCGCTTGATGACTTTGGCAGCGGATATTCAGGCTTGTCACGCTTACAACAACTCAGCTTTGAAATTTTGAAAATTGATCGTGCTTTTGTTGCCGCTTCCAGTAATGAAACAATTGCACATTCGATTCTTGACAGTATTTGCGAGCTAGCTAAACGCTTTAATTGTGTATTGGTTGCAGAAGGCGTTGAAACTAAAGAGCAAGCTGAGCGTGTTCGTTTACTTGGGATTGAATGTTGCCAAGGTTATTTATTTGCTAAGCCCATGAGTATGAAGCACTACATACAGCAATTTAAACAAACCCTCATCCAAGACGGCGAGATAAAGTAAGCCTCGTAGGGGGATGAGCACTGCAAATTAACTCAGTATCGAGATATACTGACGCTAACTGATGAATAGTAAGAGTTATAAAGAAAATATGGAAAACCAAAACCTGATCTCATTCGATGATGTTATCGATGCAGCATACGATATCTTCCTTGAAATGGCACAAGAGAACTTAGAGCCAGCAGACGTTATTCTATTTACTGCACAATTTGAAGATCGTGGCGCGGCAGAGCTTGTTGAAACAGGTGCGGATTGGCCAGAACACGTAGGTTTTGCTGTTGATGGTGAGGTATACGCAGAAGTACGCATCGGTCTTGTCAATGAAGAAAACGATGTACTTGATGATGTCTTCGCTCGTCTTCTTGTAAGCCGTGATCCAGAAAATAAATTCTGTCACGTATTATGGAAACGCGACTAATTAAAGTGTCGTAATACATTGTGGAAAATACATATTTCTACAATGCACAGATAGAAAAAAGGCAGGTTGATTAACCTGCCTTTTTCATATTCATTAAGTTTAATGCACCTAACCAACCAATACCGATGTATCGTGATGTTGATTCTTGCGCACCCAGCCTAGGCTAATAAATACCAGAACAGCCATTACTGACATCACAAGACCTAAGCTCAATTGATTTTCAGCTGGCATTAATGATGCAGCTAATGTTGCTAAACCTGCACCTAAGTTTTGTAAACCACCGAGTACTGCGCCTGCTGTGCCTGCATGATGAGGAAACGGTTCGATTGCTGCCGTTGTCGCTGCAGGGAAAAGTACACCCGCACCGATGAAGTACAAGAAGGCACCGCCGATCAAAGAGCTCACCGTTACCGTACCCGCTAAACCAGGCACTAAAATGGTTACTGCGCCAAGTACAATCGCAGTTACACCCAAGTAAAGCACTCGCGTATTGCCCATTTTTTTCACTAAGTTAGCTGAAATCCATGAACCACCTAAGTAACCAGGTAATGGCAATACAAACAAAAAGCTCACCATGGTTGGCTCCAACTTAAGCACACTACCGAGTAATACGCCTGCAGCAGCTTCAAACACAGCGATACCAGCAAACGTTGCAATCAAGCACAGCACATAACCTTGAAACTGGCGGTTACTGAGCACATGACGGTAACTTACCCACACCTTTTCATGACGACGGTTTTGTTTTGGTAATGTTTCTGTAAAGTACAGCATCATAGCGACCGTTACTAACGCACCAAACAGCAGCAAGAAGTAGTAACTCGCAGTCCAGTCGAAGTGACTAGATAAGAAGCCACCTAAAACAGGTGCTAGCAAAGGTGAGAAAATAATCCCCATGCTCACTAAACTGTTTGCACGATGAAGATCAGTGCCATTGTAGCAATCACGTGTCACTGTACGGCACATTGCCCCACCGCAGCCAGTACCCATCCCCTGAACAAAGCTCGCCAACAAGAAGATCTCATAACTTGGCGCCCAAATGGCCAAAACCGTACCGAGTAGGAAAATCACCATACCAATGATGATCACAGGACGACGGCCAATACGATCTGATAACGGGCCGTAGATGAACTGAGATAGACCGTACGGAATTAAATATGCAGCCATTACCGCTTGTAAATACGACGATTCAACGGCAAAGAACTCTGACATAGCTGGAATTGCAGGTACGTACATCGTTTGTGTCATTTGACCAACTGCAGCCAAGATGATTACTAAAAATAACAAACGTACCATATTTATATTTGGTGATTGCTGAGTCACAACCAAATCCCTCACAACAGAACAATATACTAAAAACGAGTTTTTCATTGAGAAAAATTGCCCTATCGCAGAACTTTACTCCAACCATAACTCGCAAAGTAACAATATAGTCTACCTATACGATATTATTTAGTTTCTATATCTGCTTTAAGATGCGCAGATAGTAAAGCCGAACAGAAAATCTGGCAAGCTATTAGCGGGTTAGTCAGCACGATTCTTTATTATGATTTGGATTAGAAAAAGTAATGGGCAATTTAGTGCTTGCACACTGCCAGCTTGCGACAAAAATCGTAACTCACAACAATCAATAAATTTAATTAATAACCTTGAGCGTATTTTGCTTTTCACATGATGAAACAATATGCGCACATCTGCTTACTGAGTAGTTATCAATTAAAGAAAAATGATAGCGATAAGCCAATGTAGATAGTGAAATAACGATGACAAACGAAGATGTAGATGAAAGAAAAGCAGAAAGAAAAACGCCCCAATATATATTGAGGCGTTTATTGCGAGCGAGAAAGCACTAGATACGTACTTTTATCTATAAGCTACCGCTGATTGAAGATCAATCGAAGTTAAAACGGTGTTTACCGTGAGCGGCTTTAGTTTTTAGGTAACTTTCATTACCGTCTTTCACGTGTGCTTTAGTACCAACAACCTCAGCAATGATAATACCATTCTCTTCCAGCTCACGGATCTTCTTCGGATTATTGGTCACAAGGCGGATCGTACTTAAACCTAATGCTTTAAGCATCAATGCCGCTTCAGTAAAATCGCGTAAGTCATCGCCAAACCCAAGATGATTATTCGCTTCGTAAGTATTCATGCCTTGGCTTTGCAGTTCATAAGCATCAATTTTATTGTAAAGACCAATCCCACGGCCTTCTTGGCGAAGGTATAAAATTACACCGCCTTGCTCACCCATCTTATTGATGGTCTCATCCAACTGCTCGCCACAATCACAGCGTGATGAATGAAAAACGTCACCCGTTAAACATTCAGAATGCATACGAACGAGTGGTGCAACATCTTGCTTGTCCGCATCACGGAAAATAACCGCAACATGCTCTTTACCCGACTCCAGGCCATTAAATGAAAGCAAATCAGCAGGAATATTGCTCTTAAGACCAACTTTAAAAGGCACTCTCGCCCTTACATTTACCATCTTATTCCTAAATACTTTTTCTTTTATGGCCCGAGAAAAACGGGTCATACAATTATCTACTCCTTTGGCTAGAAGCCAAAGGCACATACTCTGGATCGAAAAATTTACCCTCTTTTCTATCATTACGAGAGAGAAAGACAAGAGAGGTCAAATTGATATTTCGACTAACGCTTAGATTGATAATAGCTAAAATCAACCAGTGAAAACAGACTTGTCCTAAGGATCACCCTGTAACTACCGATTGAAAACAGCCAACTGGCTAGATTACATACGCCATTACGTTATATAAGAACCAAGCCAAGCACTAAACTGCACGCTGTGGCCTCATCTAACTGAAGTTGTAGCCTATTGTTATACTATAACAATTACAACCCTTTAATTTATGCGGTTAATTATAATCCTAGCGATAAGCTCGCTCTACTTTGGAGTGCATACACAAACAAGACGCAATTAAAGTAAAAAAGATAACGCCGCTCATTATCAACAACAAGCGTAACCAATCATCTCCCATAGCAAGCCTTGTTACTAGCATGCCATAAGTTGTATAGACCCAAAATAACGCCCCACTAAAAAGGAAAACTTGGCAAGCACGAAGAACAATGCGCTGTCGTACCACCAAGAGCAATGGCGATAGGAGCAGAAGCCCAAAAATGACAATATGTCCAAATCTCAGGCTATGCGCAGCCAGCAACCATAAACTCAATACAATGGGGATATGCAGTAATAACCCTACGACAGAATGCTTTAGGGGACGTTTGTCTATATCAGAAGAAGCCATGGATTAACTCGAACAGGTAATAACATGCAATATATATACATGTTATTACCTTTCATAACGAGCACTTTTTAATAAAAGGTCAGGCTGAAACCACTAGCCTTGATGATCATCAAGTTCATCAGCAAGTTGAATGAGGCGATCTAAGATACGCTCACCATCAGCTTTCAAACCGTTATGCTCGTACTCATTGGTTTCCCATGCTTTAGCATTTTTTAATGTCGTGAGCGTTTCTTTACTGTACGCATATTCAACATACATATCTGCTAAATACACAGCTGCCGCAACAGGAACGGTATTTTTACTTAACTGTTCAATACTGTAGAGCGTTGACCAGTCAGCTTTTTCAGCCAGCTGCTCTGCTGCTGCCTTCAATGGCTTTAAACATTCCAGCTGATCGAACATCCACGGGTAAACCATTTCGCCTGTAAAGCAGAAATCTTGTCCTTTCTTATAGTGGCACTGAGGGTATTCATCACGAACACGGTGGGCAGACCAATTGGATGCCGCGTGCTGACAATAAATTGATTCATGCAAAATCGCATAAATAGGGTTAGTTTGGTATGCCTGCTCCATCAGCATATTGTTCAAAAAGGCATAGCTAAGCTCACGCTGCCCATCCACTTCAACAAAGGCTTCTTCAAGCAAGTAGTACATAGGAAGTTCAGCACCGCTCCTGCCTAAATTAATACCGATCAACTGAAATTGTTCAACAGTAAAGCGCTGACCATTAGGCAACAACACTTGATTATCAACAAGATAATCAGCAATTTCATTACAACGTTGCTGAGCAGAAGGAAAGCGGGTAAAAAATTGCGCGTTTTTGTCGAGAACACGCTGGTAGGTAGCACGATACACGTCATCTGCATGGCGGGTTAACGAAGCAAGTCCGCCCGTAATAAAAGCGCGAGTAAGACTCTGTGGATAATACGACAAATAATGCAGAGCACAAAAACCACCAAAACTTTGTCCTAATATCGACCACTGCTTCACATTAAGTGACTCACGGATAAACTCAGCGTCACGTACGATGTTATCGGCTCTAAACTGCGATAAATACGCCACCTGCTGATCAGTTGATTGACCAGCCAATGTTTGATGAGAAATAACAGTGCTTTGTCCTGTCCCACGCTGATCAAGTAATAACACTCGGTACGCTTGTAACGCACGTTTTAACCAACCGCTATTGCTATCTGGACGTGGCGATGGAAAACCTGGGCCTCCTTGTAAATAGACTAACCAAGGTAAATCGCTGGCTTGCTGGCGCTTAGCGACGACTTCTCGCGCAAAGACAGTAATCATCTTATCAGAGGGATAGTCGTAGTTGAGCGGTACTTGAAATGAATGCGGGCGATAAACAAGATCACCATCGATAAACGTTGTTTGCACGTGTTCCTCCGTTAAAATGAAAACCTTATAGTGGTTTTATTCTAATAACATGGTTCGTATTACCCTTGGGTGCACTCATCATATATCAAGCGTAATACAGACGCGAAAACACTTTAACACAGTGCATAAAAACCGTATGCCGCTGTGCTAACCCCTTAAATTAACGAAAAAAAAAGGCGGGCTTTTAATCAACTGAAACGAAATTTGCCGCTCGCAATTGTTATTTTTGTGAAAATCTCTAAAATTACGCCATCGCGAATACTCAATATACCGAGTATGCCCCATTCAGTCTTACAGCACTGACGCTGTAACAGACGCAGTAAAGGAAACATCATGATTCAAGTTGTTGGTCACAAGAACCCTGACAGTGATAGCATTTGTTCTGCACTTGTTGGTGCTGAACTACTTAAAGCTCGCGGCCTAGAAGCGAAAGCCGTTCGTCAAGGCGAACTAAACCGTGAAACTCAGCACATCCTAAAAACTGCTGGTGTTGATCAACCAGAAATGTGTACTGGCGTTGCTGGCGAGAAAGTATGGTTAGTAGATTACTCTGACCTAGCACAAGCACCAGACGATATCGCTGATGCTGAAATCGTAGGTATTGTTGATCACCACCGTCTAGGTGACGTGATGACAGTTAACCCGCTTGAAGCATGGATCTGGCCTGTTGGTTGTACTTGCACCATCATGTTCAACCTATTCAAGATGGAAGAAACTGAAATCACTCGTGAACTTGCAACGCTAATGATGTCAGCAATTCTGAGTGACACAGTAGGCTTTGCTTCTCCAACTTGTACTCAAAAAGATAAAGATGCAGTAGCCGAGCTAGCACCACTAGCGGGCGTTGAAGATCTTGACCTATTCATCAAAGAACTTCTAATCGCAAAAACAGACATTCAAGGTCTTTCTGCTGCTGAGCTTGTAGAAAAAGATCTTAAAGCATACCCATTCAAAGATCGCAACGTTGTTGTTGGCCAAATCGAGCTAGCAACACTAGAGCAAGTTGATGCAATGATCGATGAGCTAAACGCTGATCTACAGCGTCGTTGTGACGAAGAAGGTCTAGCAATGGCTGCACTTATGCTTACAGACATCACAACAAGCACAACTCGCCTACTTTACAAAGGTGAGTGGAATGCAACTTTAGATACTCACGCTAAAGATGGCATGCTTATGATGGAAAACACGCTAAGCCGTAAGAAACAAGGCTGGCCTTGGCTACAAACAGTACTTGCTTAATCAGCAAGCTATTGTAATAACATTAAAAAAGGAGCACATTGTGCTCCTTTTTTGTTCAAGTTAGGCCAGTTTATATAAAGAGTCTATTAGGGCACTTAATCACTATGCTTATTCGAGGTTTGGATCAGCTCTGCAAAATGACCCACAAACTCCCTTCCTACTACCTTTCCTTCACGGTAATCGACTTCTAAATCATCTTTGTCACTTAATAGCGCTCGGCTTTTTAAACCCTTCTCTGGCGCAATTTGAATCACTTTTAAACCATCTGGCACATTTGCTAAAAAGTCACACTGATCGCGATAACTTTGATAATACTGTGTCAGCATTTCTATCACATCTGCGTTCTTACCTTTCCCGGTTAACTTAAGAAAACGTTCGATATTATTGTGCGCCAACCATTTCCAGCTACCATTGTTGGTTTTGGTCAAGCGTTTGTCTTTGTGGTTTTGCAAAAACAATTTCACTTTTGCTGGTAAATGAGAGTTAGCCGCTAGTTCATCTGAAAAATCAGCATCTTGCTGCACACTTTCTTCATCATCAAGACTCAATTTCCATTGCTGAAAACGCTGAGACAGATCCGAATGAGCAGCGCGCAATTTCCCTATCGACGGATTACGATTAAGTTTTTCAATATAGCCTGGAATTGACTGTTCAATCTTGTCTCGCCAATCATCGAACATATCATCCCATTCATCTTGCTCCTCAACAGGCTCGGTACGAATAACAATCACCAAGTCCGCGCCACGACGCCATGCTTCTTGCACTGGTACTGCAGCACTAACCCCACCATCAACCCATTCTAGGTCGTTAATATTGACTGGTTGATTATAAAGAACAGGTATCGCACAAGATGCACGCAATACATCATGCCAATCGTCACCAAACATAGGTAAATAGATATCTTCCAATGTGTCTTTACGCGTGGTTGAGGCCAATGCATCTCGATGTTTCAATACATCACGAGCACGCATAAAATCTAATGGAATATCGCCAGAAGGTGAAACACACTTTAGCGCCCAATCTAAGTCCATTGGCTTTTGTTTGCTAAGGTACTTATAAAGGTTAAAGAAATCATCTTGAGTGGTGTAATTAACAATAAAGTTATAGCCAAATCGTGGCTGACGACTGATATAAGACGAGAGGTTAAGCGCGCCAGCCGATGTCCCGATGTACAGGTCAAAAGGGTCAAAACCTGCTTCTAAGAACGAATCAAAAACCCCCGCTGTAAAAATACCGCGCTGCCCGCCGCCTTGCACGACTAAGGCAATCTTCTTATGATTGATACCCGCAAGTTGGCTAGATATTTGATTTACAACTTGTAAATCTGATTGTTTCAAACTAAATGATAAGCGATTTGTCATATCCAAATACACACAGTGCTATCAGAGGCTAAGTCTTCAATATATCACTTATTATTGAACAAAGATGGAACGAGACACTATCAATGTCTCGTTTATTATTACGCAGAGTAAACTGGGGCTTTTATCTTTGGTTCGTCATCAAGTAAACACACGCAATGACAACGAATCGCAACACTAATTCACTATAGCGGTATTAATTTACGCTATATTTGTTAAGCCGTTACAGAGATAAAAGAGAACGTCATGATCATGCCAAGTGCAGCAGCTACGGCAACAAGCGCTAATTTTAGGTCGGTATCCATATCTAATCCCCTATACAACATAATGTTTTAACAACTTTGTAACTCTAGTTTAGGCGCAGATCAAGTTTGAGGGTGAATTATATGCGAGAAGTGCAGATGGATGTCACAATATGACTACATATCAATACTAAACCAAGGGTATATCAATGCAGTTAAACTCATATAAGATCTTATTTTCAAGCTTAGTTGTTTGTCTCCCCTTTTCTACCGCCGCACAGACAGACAACATCTACGTCACACCAACTGTCGGCTATAGCTACTCTGGCTCTATGAATAATGAATCAGGGGAAAAAGTCTCAGTTAACAATGCTGCAAATTACAATCTCGCCATTGAAACCGATCTCGAACCTGGTCGAGTTGGTATGTTTCTGAGCCATCAAAATACGGATACAAAAAATATTAGTGGCAACACTCAATTTACCTACCTCCACTTTCAGAGTTCACTACGGTTTCAACCCACTCAACAGCTAGAAAGTTATTTCGGTGCAAGTCTAGGGGGGACTTTTGTTAATGCCTCTTGGTCTGAAAAAGATGTTTTCTTCTCTGGTGGCTTATTTGGCGGGCTTGAATACGCACTGAGTAAAAATGCAAAAGTTATTTTAGAAGGTCGATGGCTTGCAAACTTTGTAAAAAGTAACACGACAGTAGCCTGCACCTTACCTACAGGCGATGAAACCTGCAAAGTTGCTATAGACTCCGAGCTATTTAGTCAGTTTCAAACTAACCTCGGCGTGCAATTTTCCTTCTAATTTACATGAATAATTTTTCATTTGGCTGAAAATATCACCCTTTACAATAGAAAAGACAGTCTCATACTGGTTTCTGGTGATTTTGCAGCCAATAAAACTCATTTCAAAAATAAAATATATCACTATCAATACTATTGGGAGTAGTTATAAACACTGCATAGTTTTCTCTCGCCACACAATCACGTCCGCTCGACCACCCTACAACAACAGTTAACACCAACACGCAAAGTGGTTAACAAAGTTACACTCTATTGCTTTACATTTTGTCTCTCGTTACTCTCGGTATATCAACACGGTTTAACAATCCAGAAGCCGTGTTCAAAAAAGGAAATTCTCAGCATTTTTCTCTAGTTTTTCTTTAATGACTAGTGAATAGCAGTACAAAGGAGTTGTTTATGAAACGAGAACAATGGGGCTCACGCGCTGGATTCATTCTTGCTGCGGTTGGCTCAGCCATCGGATTGGGTAACATCTGGCGTTTCCCATACATGGCATACGAAAACGGCGGTGGCGCATTTTTTATCCCTTACCTTTTTGCCATGCTTTCTGCCGGTATCCCTTTCATGATCATGGAGTTTAGCCTAGGGCATAAACTCCGAGGTGCAGCGCCACGTGCTTTTGCAAAACTGGGGGGAAAACTCGAGTGGCTAGGTTGGTTCCAAGTCTTTATTGCAGCGATCATTGCTGTTTATTATGTCGCAATTATTGGCTGGGCGATTTCCTACCTAGGCTATTCATTTACCCAGAGCTGGGGCGCTGATACTAACGCCTTCTTCTTTAGCGAATACCTACAACTTGGTGATAATTCACCAAGTAGCTTGGGTAGCCTTCAAATGCACATTGCGATTCCTATGATACTTGCTTGGGGGATCACGTTTGCCGCTATCTACACAGGTGTAAAAGGCGGTATTGAGCGCGCATCTAAAATTATGATGCCACTGCTATTTTTGATGGTTGTTGGGTTAATTGCACGAGTGCTATTCCTGCCTGGTGCAATGGATGGCCTAAACTACTTGTTCCAACCTGATTTCAGTAAAATTTTAGATGCTAAAGTATGGTCTGCGGCTTATGGTCAAATCTTCTTTACCCTAAGTGTCGGCTTTGCAATTATGATTGCTTACTCTAGCTACTTACCTGAAAAATCAGACATCAACAATAATGCTTTCATGACAGTATTAATTAACTGTGGTTTCTCTATCACAGCGGGTGTACTGATCTTTGGTGTCCTTGGTTATATGGCCCAAGAGCAAGCAAAACCCCTTACGGAAGTTGTCTCCGCTGGTGTTGGTTTAGCCTTTGTGACCATTCCAGCTGCAATAAACTTGCTACCAGCACCTTATATTCTGGGGCCACTGTTCTTCTTTGCATTGGTTGTTGCAGGCCTAAGTTCGCATATTTCCATCATTGAAGCGGTGACATCAGCCATTATCGACAAACTCAACTGGAGCCGTAAAAAAGCCGCATCGGTAGTTTGCGGGACAGGTTTCGTAGTATCCCTTGCCTTTGCAACTAATGGCGGTCTATTACTCCTTGATTTGGTTGACTACTTTATTAACAACGTTGCACTACTAACAAGCTGTTTAATTGAACTGATTGTTATCGCATGGCTCTTTAAAATTTCAGACGTACGAGACTACGTGAACAAAATGTCTGAATTCAGTATTGGCAAGTGGTTCGAAATTTGTCTTCGTTTCCTAAGCCCTGCAATGCTTGCGATTATTCTGGCAACTAACCTAGTGAATACCTTTACTGATGGCTACGGTGGCTACGCAACCTCTGACCTATTAATGTTGGGTTGGGGGCTGGTAGCAGCCATGTTTATCCTAGCCGTTATTATTAACGTGACATCTAAACCCGTAATCCAAAAGGAGGCTTAATATGACTACAGGTGCAATCATTATGATGCTATTTGGCCTAGGGATCACATGGGGAGGTGCAGCTTACTGCATCTCAGTCGCGATGAAGAAAAATCGCCAATAATCTAACTTCATCTAGAAACAATAAAGAGGCTCACTTTTGAGCCTCTTTTTATTTGTATCGACGATTAACACTAAGGAATGCCAATCCTGTATCATTTTAGTAAAGAATCCTTTTCTTTCCGTCAATCAAGCTATTACAATTCAATCAATGCCAAACACATCTATTTGCAGCGCATGTTTGGTCGATAATAACGATGACATTCTCAAGGATTGGCAATGAAGTTACCTGCTCTACTACTCACTTTCGCCCTATTACCAACAAGTGCTATGGCCGCTAGCGATAGCTGCGTTAGTAATAAATACCATCAGTATATTGATGCCTCCCTTTCATGGTACGAAAGCTTAGTCGCACTATCTGTCAAAAAAGACGAGAACTTGAAAGAAGTTGGACAGTGGTTTTTAGAGGGGCGCAAACACCACTTTGAGCTGAACCGCCAGGCATTTGATTGGTTCTTGAAAAATGATCAGTCACGTCTAGACTTGTCACAATCTGTCGAGTCATGGTTAAAGCTCTCTCAGCAAGATGTAAAAGCCATCTCTCAACAAGACGATGAATTAAGTAAATTTGCTAAACAAGCATTCGATGATCGCCAAAGTAAACCACATCCTAAAAACTACGAGTTACGCAGCGCATTCGCAGACCTACTTTCTCATCCTGGTGACATTGAAAAGCCATTAAATGCTTACAACGAAAAAATCACTAAGATTGAAACTATCGAATGTAAATAATTGATCAAAAAAGCCTCTCTCACCGTATAATTATCATACTGTGTTTGTATTCTTCGCCAAAGTAAGAATACAAACACATTTAGGCATGAAGCCTTTATTACTGTGATAACAAGGATGATGTATGAAAGGATACTCACTTCTCTGCCTAGCCGTGATATCAGCATCGAGTTATGCTGGCAGGCCTAATACGGACTGGGAACCAGGTTTTGGCGGTGAAATATCGGTCATCACTGGCTATACACGCTCAACCTCTCAGTTCATTACCGATAATAAGACACTCTCTTCACCTAACCAAAAAGCGACAACGCAAGATAGTTTTCTGATTGCACCAATCGGTACGCTTAGTTACACCTTCAAAACGACTGATCAGCAAATTTTCTTTGGTACTCGCCGGTCTGATATCGCCCTTGGCCGTTTTCATTTAGAACTGGGATACCGCCAAAAATTTGAAGATACAGGCACATTCAGTTTTAGCTTCGTCCCTGGCTTATTAAAGCAAAAGACATGGGCCGATCCTTTTATCCTGAATGAAGAACGAGAAGAAACCAAAGTCAAAACACGTGCACTGCGTCTAACCGCAGAAAAAATTATGGGCTCGAATTTTTCTGGTGAGCTTGCGGTAGGCCACCAAAGTTATGATCATGAAAAAAGCGGTTTTGCTAACTTCAGCAAGCAAGATCAAGCACTACTCGATCGCGATGCTAACATTTTATTTGCTCAAGGCTCCTACAGCCAATTCATTGGTCGAGGTATGATGCTACGCGGCGCAGTAAACTACACTCGCATTGATAGCGAAGGTGAAGCAATGGCCAACACCATTTATGGTGGTGAAGCCAGCCTTATACAATTATTCCGTTCATCTAGCTTTGCATTCACCGTTAGCTATGATCACGCCACATTTGATACTGCGAACCCTGTGTTTAACAAAGAACAAAAAGATAACCGTTGGGGGGCTTTCTTAGCCTATGAATATCGTCAACCATTTGGTTGGCAAAGTTGGTCGGCGATTTCACTCGTTGGCTATAACCAATCACAATCTAATATAACCTTCTACGATGAAGACAGTCTGTTGGCAACAGTAGGTTTAAATTATAAATTTTGACCAAATAACCAACAATTTAGCCACAATAGCCCCCTAACATCCTATTTATGGAAAATAAGTTTTGTGGGAGATTGTGGCTAATATGTTATAAGTAAGGAAATATTTTTAGTTAGAAAGCATATGGTAGTGGATAACCGACAAGCAGACGCATCGTTAGCGTCGATGCATCGCATTTTTACAGTGCCTGAAGCACCTGATTCTACACTAGGTGCCATTGAGCTGGATATATCTCAGAATCTCAATGAATTTCTACGCCACCACATTGCGGCAGTAGAAAAGCCCTTGGCCGAAATAGAGAAGGATTTCTCGTGTGCTGATATTCCTGAAACACCGAGTTTTGTTTCCGATCACACCCAATTTTTGTTAGATAAGTTAGTGGCGCAATCGGTGCATACTTCTGCCCCAAGTTTTATTGGCCACATGACATCGGCGTTGCCCTATTTTTTAATGCCGCTATCAAAGATCATGATTGGTCTGAACCAAAACCTAGTGAAGATTGAAACATCTAAAGCCTTTACGCCATTAGAGCGCCAAGTTCTCGGGATGATGCATAATTTAATTTATGATCAGGCCGACGATTTTTATGCGCAATGGATGCACAGTGCTAATCACTCGCTGGGCTCTTTCTGCTCTGGGGGCACGATTGCAAACATCACGGCCCTTTGGGTTGCGCGTAATAACGTACTTAAAGCAGATGGTGAATTTCGTGGCGTTGCGCAAGAAGGGCTATTTCGCGCCATGAAGCATTATGGCTATGAAGATTTAGCCATTTTAGTTTCAGAACGTGGTCATTACTCGTTAAAAAAAGCGGCTGATGTACTAGGTATAGGTCGAGAATGTGTTATTCCAATCAAGACCGATGAAAACAATCGGATTTGTACTGATGACTTGAAACAAACACTGATTAATCTTAAAGCAAAGCGGATTAAACCCATTGCGATAATCGGCGTGGCGGGTACAACCGAAACTGGCAACATTGATCCACTCGATGAACTGGCAACAATTGCGCAAGAACACCAATGCCATTTCCATGTTGATGCAGCATGGGGTGGCGCGACCTTAATGTCGAATAAATATCGACATTTACTCAAAGGAATTGAGCGTGCTGACTCTGTCACTATCGATGCACATAAGCAGCTCTATGTCCCTATGGGCGCTGGCATGGTTATTTTCAAAAACCCTGCGTCAATGACAGCCATCGAGCATCATGCTGAATATATTTTACGAAAAGGGGCAAAAGATTTAGGTAGTCATACGCTTGAAGGTTCACGTAGTGGTATGGCTATGCTGTTATTTGCTAGCCTAAATATTATCAGTCGCCCAGGCTACGAATTGTTGATCAATGGAAGTATCGACAAAGCACGATACTTTGCTGATCTGATTAAACAGCAGGCTGATTTTGAATTAGTGACAGAGCCTGAACTATGCTTACTCACCTATCGTTATGTCCCAGAAGCCACCCAGCGTGCGCTACTATTAGCTACAGATGATGAGCGCAATACGTTATTAGAGGCACTGAATGATCTCACCAAATTCATTCAAAAACGACAACGAGAATCAGGCAAATCATTTGTATCTCGTACACGGATTCACCCTAAACAATGGCAACGTAAAATCACCACTGTTTTTCGCGTTGTTCTCGCCAACCCTCTGACCAGCAATGAGATACTTCATGCTGTACTTAAAGAGCAAAGCGAGCTGGCCAAAGAGAGTGAATTTAGCTTACCTGCTATCCATTCACTCACTCAGCAAATCCTCAAACGCCACCAATAGACCCGCGTTTCTCGCATTTCACAAACATCTATCAGGCTGACTGATAGGTGTTTGCTGCTTTTATATACGAACAAACCTAAAAAAAATTTAAAAAATTATTTACCCACTGAATCGTTTGCTTATTTTTTCAGCGTTTTTCCTTCACAGTTTCTCATTAAATGACTATGAGTAATAAATTACCGCTATCATTTTCATCAAAACTTATCACAACCAAATGAGATCCAGCTCTCATCACGATGTAAAAATAAACAATTTCTGTATCAACAACATACAAATAAGATCTATATCACACTTCAGACGCGTTAATAACACGTAATATAAATTGATCGTTATCAATAAAAGTGTTGATAAGCGCGTACAAAAAAGCCGCTATACACTGTATAACGGCTCAAATGTGACAAGTTATGTCATTTTCAGCAACAGCAAATCAATAGCTTGCATGCTGAAATAAACAACAGTTAATCACCCGCAAACATGTAACCTTCGCCGTGTACTGTAACAAAGATCTGTGGGTTTTTCGGGTCTGCTTCCATCTTAGAACGCATACGGCGAATCAAGACATCGATAGTACGATCGTTCGGTGCTTCAACCCGATGGCTAAGCATATTCAAGATACGATCTCGGCTTAACACAACGTTGGGATGCGATGAGAAAGCAACTAATAATTCATATTCTGCTTTCGTTAATTTAACAGGCACGCCGTTATGAGTTAGTGCTCGTTTATTGATGTCGAACTGCCACTCGCCAAAACGAATAATGCTATCTTCTTGCAATTCAACAACCGCTTCATCTCGTGCCTTTTCGACCAGAGAGATGCGCCACAGCAGGTTTTTCACGCGAACAAGTAGCTCTCTCAGCTCAAAAGGCTTAGTTACATAATCGTCAGCACCCATCTCTAAACCAACGATTCTATCAATGCTATCTGTACGACCTGTAACTAGAATAATGCCGACTTCTGAGCGACTACGTAGCTCTCGCGTTAACATTAATCCGTCTTCACCCGGTAAGTTAATATCAAGCATTACAAGGTCGATTTTTTCGCTAGCCATAATGTCACGCATTTGCGCGCCACTCTCAGCTTGGCTCACCTTGTAACCTTCATTTTCAAAGTAACCCACAAGCTTCGTTCGGGTCACAATCTCGTCTTCTACAACAAGTACGTGATGACTCATTTCTATCTCTTTTCTAATTATTTGGCTGTTTTTAATACGGTAGCACAACAGTCGGTTATTAACAATTTGTCATAAATCTGCCTTAACTGTTAATCCCTACCCTTATCCTTATTCACATCGTGGTTTTAAGATTAAACCATAAAAATTTATACGTCACTGCTACTTACAGTGACATCATTCTTTAATGGAATCATCCACTATGAAAAAACTTTGGCAAAAGTTGATCAAACCTAGCAGCAAGCTTTCTATTCTTGCACTGGTTTTGATCGGTATCGGTATCACCCTTGCGGGCACCTTCGTGGTACACAAAGGCTTCGAGGTTACTTCGACTATCGAATTCTGTACTTCGTGCCACACCATGGAGCAAAACTACGAAGAGTACAAAGAATCTGTTCACTTCAAAAATGCCTCTGGTGTTCAAGCAGTTTGTACTGATTGTCACCAGCCAAAAGATTTCCCTGGTAAAGTATTCCGTAAACTGGAAGCAGCAAAAGATCTCTACCACCACTTCATTACAGGCAAAATTGATACGCCTGAAAAATTTGAAGAGAACCGCTTAGAAATGGCGCAAGCTGTTTGGGCACGTATGAGTAGCCAACAATCTAAAACATGTAAGAGCTGTCACTCATACGACGATATGGACCATAGCAAGCAATCTGCTAAAGCTGCGATGGAAATGAAGAAAGCTGCGGCTGAAAACATGAACTGTATCGAATGTCACAAAGGTATTGCACACGAACTGCCTAACATGGCAGGCGGCTTCCAAAAAGACTTCGAAGTGCTACAAGCTACCGCTAACAGCCAAGGTGCTACTGCTGAGAAACTATATTCTCTTGGCGAAAAAGACCTATACGCTGTTGCTGATGCTTCAAGCAAAGCAGAAGGTAAACTTCTTCCTGCATCTGAAGTAACTGTTCTTGAACGTAAAGACGACATGGTTAAAGTTCAAATCGACGGTTGGTTAGAAAAAGCGGGTAAAGGCCGTGTAATGACTGAGTACATGGGTAAACGTGTATTCAAAGCAACTATCCGTGGCGACGTTAAAGCGACTGAGCAAATCATTGAAGAGAAAACTGACTCTGCGACTGATATCGTATGGCAACACGTTTCTGTTCAAGCATGGGTAACAAGCGCTGATCTTATCGACAACATTCAGCCAATCTGGAACTACGCTGAAGGCATGTACGCATCGACTTGTAATGCATGTCACGCTGCTCCAGACCCAGCTCACTTCACTGCTAACGGTTGGATTTCTGGCCTGAATGCAATGAGCGCATACTACCGTCTAAGCAAAACTGAAGAACGTACCCTACTTAAGTATCTTCAGAACCACGGTAAAGATACTGGCGGCGCTGGCGCACACTAATTCCCGATAGGCGGAAGGTATCCCTTCCGCCCCATCCACAGAATTTAAAATAATTAAAGGATTCTCCAATTATGGCGACTCAAATTCTAAACAAAGGCATTTCACGCCGCCGTTTCCTTTCTGGAATGGTAGCAGCAAGTGCAGCTTCTGTAGTGGGTACAAGCCTACTTGCGCCACGCAATGCAATGGCAGCAACTGAATCACAAGCTAAATTTACTGGCGACGTACTGTCTGGCTCACACTGGGGTGCATTCCGCGCTAAAGTTGTTGACGGTGTTTGGGTAAGTACTACTCCTTTCGAAAAGGACAACCACCCTACTCACATGATCGATGGTGTACGTGAAGTGGTTTACAACCCAGCACGTGTTAAGTACCCAATGGTACGTATCGATTGGCTAAAACATGGCTACAAATCTGACACGACTCAACGCGGTGACAACCGTTTTGTTCGTGTGCCATGGTCTCAAGCGCTTGATTTCTTCTACCACGAAATGGAACGCGTTCAGAACAACTTCGGCCCTAGCGCACTTTACGCTGGCCACACAGGTTGGCAGTCTGTAGGTAAACTACACTCTGCAGGTACAATGATGAGCCGCGCTGTTGGTCTACACGGTACTTACCTAGGTAAGATGGGTGACTACTCGACAGGTGCTGCACAAGTTATTCTTCCTTACGTTGCTGGTGCAATGGAAGTATACGAACAACAAACATCATGGCCGCTAGTACTTGAGCACTCAGACACTATCGTTATCTGGGGTTCTGACCCAATTAAAAACCTACAAGTAGGTTGGTTGGTTCCAGATCACAGCCCATACGAGTACTACCAGCAACTTGCTGAGAAAGTGAAAAACAAAGAAATTAAAGTTATTCACGTTGATCCAGTACGCTCTGAAACAATGAAGTACGTTGGTGGTGATCAAGTTCCTGTTCACCCACAAACTGACCTTCCGTTGATGCTTGCGATTGCGCATACTCTGTATACTGAAAACCTATACAACAAAGAGTTCATTGCAGACTACACAACAGGCTTCAAGAAGTTCACACCTTACCTAATGGGTGAGTCTGACGGTGTTGAGAAAACACCTGAGTGGGCTGAAAAGATCTGTGGCATTAAAGCTGATGATATCCGTGCGCTTGCACGCCAAATGGCGTCTGGTCGTACTCAAATCATCGGTGGCTGGTGTCTACAACGTATGCAACACGGCGAGCAATACGCGTGGATGCTGGTTGTTGTTGCCGCTATGCTTGGTCAAATTGGTCTACCTGGCGGTGGCTTCGGCTTCGGTTGGCACTACAATGACGCGGGTTCTATCACGTCTAACGGTCCACTAATGTCAGGTTTCAGCGGTGTAACTGGCGTTGACCCAATTCACAATGGTTCTTTCAACGGTTACTCAACGTACATCCCTGTTGCACGTTTCGTAGACTGTATCGACAACCCAGGTAAAACCATCCAGTGGAACGGTCACGACATTAAGTTCCCTGAAATGAAGATGGCTATCTTCTGTGGTAACAACCCGTTCCACCACCACCAAGATCGTAACAAGATGATCAAAGCGTGGCGTAAGCTGGAAACTGTTGTTTCTATCGATCACCAGTGGACTGCAACTTGTCGTTTCGCTGATATCGTACTGCCAGCAACTACCACGCATGAGCGTGATGACATTGAGCAATACGGTAACCACTCAAACGCAGGTATCATCGCACTTCCTAAAGTGGTTGAGCCAATGTTTGAAGCGAAAGATGACTTCGAAATGTTCCGTGAGCTATGTCGTCGTTACGGCCGTGAAGAAGCATTCACAGGCGGTAAGACACAAATGGAATGGATTGAAGAGATCTACAACGGTGCACGTCTACAAGGCCGTGGCCTAGGTGTTCGTATGCCTAACTTCAAGAAGTTCTGGGAAGGTGAAGGTTTCATCGATTTCCCTGCTGGTAACGAGTGGGTACGTCACGAAACATTCCGTAAAGAACCAGATCTAGAGCCTCTAGGTACTGCTTCAGGTCTGATTGAGATCTACTGTAAGACTATCGCAGATATGGGCTACGACGACTGTCAAGGTCACCCAATGTGGTTTGAGAAGAAAGAGCGTAGCCACGGCGGTCCTCGTTCTGACGCATTCCCACTGCACTTACAGAGCTGTCACCCTAACCACCGTCTGCACTCGCAGCTATGTTCTTCAACAGAACTACGCGCGACTTACGCAGTAGCGGATCGCGAGCCTATCTACATCAACACGATAGATGCAGCGGCACGTGGTATTAAATCTGGTGATGTAGTACGCGTATTCAACGACCGTGGCCAAGTGCTTGCTGGTGCCGTTGTTACAGACGATTACTCTCAAGGTGTTTGTCGTATCGAAGAAGGTGCATGGTACAGTCCACTAGAAGGTGGCAAACCAGGTACTATCTGTACATACGGAGATCCAAACGTACTGACGCAAGATATTGGTTCTTCTAAACTTGCACAGGCAACGTCAGCGCACTCAGCGATTGTAAATATCGAGAAGTACACTGGTGTTGTTCCTGCTGTAACAGGCTTCCACGGCCCATCAGAAGTAACAGATATCGATCCTCTATTCCCTGCTATGAAAGCATAATACAGGTGACGTGTGGCTCTTTATGAGCCACACAGACTTGATGAAGGTAGCTTGAATGAGCTACCTTTATTTTTCTAGCTAAAACCTATTCACATACAAAGTGTTATCTGAAGCCTTAGTGATACACACTGTATGTGAATATGTTTTCCTAAATAAGCCCTACCCTAATGAGCTTGTTTAAAACCGTCTTGGAGTAACCATGCAAGAACTGATTGCCTTCAACGAACAACGTGCTGAAATTTACTGGTGGATGTCTTCACTACTGGCACGCGAATTAACGAACGAAGATCTAGATCAATACTACGGTGGCGAGATGTACACCTTCTTGTCTGGTCTAGGTATGACAGAAGAACTCAAAGCACCTGTTGAAGCCTTCCGTGAAGCGATTACACGCGTACAAGGCCGTGAAGGTGCCCAACTAGAGCTTGCCGCTGATTTCTGTGGCTTATTCCTAAGCACACCAAAATCTGGCGCGCTACCTTATGCGTCTATGTACATTGGTGAATCTGGTCTTTTGAACGATAAGCCAGCACAAGAAATGAATGCGCTATTTAGCCAATACGAGATTGCACAGCGTAAAGAGTTCAATGAACCAGCTGATCATATTGCGATTGAATTAGATTTTCTTGGCAACTTAATCATTCTTGCAAACCAGCAAGATGATGAAGAAAAACGTGAAGAAGCAATGCAAGCTCAGCTTAGCTTCATGAACGAACACCTAATGACTTGGTTACCGCAATTTGCAAAAGAGTGTAACACTCGTGACAAATTTGGCTTCTATGCCGCAGCGGTTAACCTGCTACTTGCGTTTTGCCAGCTAGATGTGGCATTTCTGCAAGGCGAAGAATAACCTCGAATAATAAGTCCTCGCGACTAACTAAGTGATTTCACCAATCACTGATAGTTGGATCACTGATCGTAGTAATCGCTGATGCTAATTATCAAGGCTACGTCGCGACACTATCTCCTTTGCTGGCAATTGGATTGCCAGCTTTTTTGCCTTAAGCCTCAAATTTAAAACCTCACACCTTAATACGCTTAGCAATTAACTCTTCCTCGCTTCACGATCTGCCTTTCATTACCGTTCAGTTAGCAGTCAGTCAAACTTACAGAACACTGACAAACGTAACAGCAGAATCCGTCATTTTACCTAAACACCATTATTCAAAGCGAAAGCAAAGGACGCTCCATATTATAAATGAGAGATAACTCACCGTTAATAATTGCGTTCTGGCTGTAAACTTATTCAAACAACAATAATAGGTAATACAATGACTGACTCTCGTACCTTTACTGCTCGTTTCGTAAAATCAATCAGCGCTGCATTGCTTATCGCCGCATCAGCTATAAGCTTACACGCAACCGCAAGTCCAGTCGCAGCAGATTCCTATAGCGAGCAACAACGCATAGCGAATAAAGTGGGGGTTATCCAACAAGAATTAGCCGCCATTAAGCAAGAAACTCTGCAAGCTAACCCTGACTTGCGCCAGCAACAACTAGACTTTGAAAAAGCATTCGAAGCCAAAGCAGAAAAAGTGGGATATGACCCAGACAGTTTTATGGCGAAAGCGAAAGAGATTCAAGATGAATTACGCTCAGCTGAAACCACACAAGAACAGCAAGCAAAGCTAATAAAAGAGTTTAACCATGCCAAAACTGTCTTAGCTAAGCAACGCGAAACGATTATGAGCGATGCAGCATTAATGGATCAGGAAGAAGACCTACGCAAAGCAACGTACACCGCCATGACCAAACACGACCCAAAAACTAAAGCGTTATTTGGTAGCTTAGACCAACTCATCAAACAAATGCAGTAAGGCATTCCCCTTTCGCGTATTTGTTATGTCAACCTAACGAAGTAACTGTTCGCGCTAGCTGAAAATACAAAAAAAGCCCACACCGAGGAAAAATCGATGTGGGCTTTATTGTCTAGTCATCAGGCTGATTAGACACAATTACGACAGATAAATTAAATCTCTACCGCTTGGTTTGCTTTTAAGCGCTGCATACCTTTACTGATTTTAATAAACCAGAAACAGATAGCGGCCAATGAAATACCCGCACCAATGTAAGGAATGGCATGACGAATCATGTCTAAAATATCGCTATGTACCCAATATTCCGCGCCTGCAACCATGCCGCTGGTTGTAGCTGCAGTCACACCTAATACTACAAAGAATGTAAAGAATAAGAAGAATGTTTTGATGATAGTGTAGTAGTGACTATAGGTAACATCATCTGTACCTTTATTCATCTGATATGCAGAATAAATAATGGCGATAATACCCGAAATCATAAGGGTAAATGGCGTTAGAAAAGTTGCAATATAAGCAAACCAAACGCCTTGTCTTTTCGTATCTGTTGTCATGCTATTAGTCCAAATTGAGCAGCAATGAATCCCATAATTATCACACTTTTTTTGTGGATTTCAAGAATTTATAAGCTATATCCCAAGGATTTAATTCAAGCACAGACACATTTACCGTTACCTGTTACGATGAAGGTGTAGATACCCTTTCTAGATCACAAGGATAGTGACGAATGGCTTCAACAAAACAATACCTTGCACGTAATCCGTGGATAATCTCTATTCTGATTTTAGTCATAATAGGTGTGTGGTTAATCAGTGGCATAATAACGACTCAGAATGAACCACCAGCTAATGCATTATCACATAGTAATAGCCAACAGACGGCACCACTTGCCAAAGTTGTTGTTAGCAAGGTTACAGCACAGCCCGTTACTCGTACGGTCTCTTTATATGGACGAACAGCACCAGACAGAAAGGCGACACTCGGCGCTGAAGTTTCGGGGAATGTCGAACAACTTCTGATTCGCAAAGGTCAGTTTGTCAAAAAAGGGCAAGCTTTAGTCCAACTCAATAAAGCCGACCGAGAGCTACAACTTCAGCGCGCCCTCGCCTTATTGTCTGTTCGGAGTAAAGAATTCAACGCTGCTAAATCATTGCGTGAACGTGGCCTACAAGGTGAGGTCGCACTGAGCAGAGCACAGGCAGGCTTAGTAGAAGCCAAAGCTACCGTTAAAAATCTAGAACTCGCACTCAGCAATACCACTGTGACGGCGCCTTTTGATGGCATCGTTAACATTTTACATGTCGAGCAAGGTGATTATCTCGGTATTGGTGACCCTATTGCTAATGTTGTTGACTTAAACCCACTCGTGATCATCGCAGATGTGAGTGAGCGTCATATCCAAAGTATCCACCATGGTCAGCAGGCGATTATCACTTTATCTACTGGATTAACGCTCGATGCGAAACTGCGCTATAAAGCCAGTATCGCCGCAGAGACTACCAATACTTTCCCTATTGAATTAGAGGTCGCTAACCCGAACTCTAGCCTTGCTGCGGGTATTAGTGCTGAAGTCGATTTAATCCTTGATAGCCAATCGGCAATCAAAGTCACGCCATCCATGTTGGCATTGGATGAAATAGGCAACCTAGGGATCAAAACATTAGTTGCAGACAACAAAGTCGCTTTCGCGCCCATTGCAATAGTTAAAGTCGAACCTGACGGCGTCTGGCTTGGTGGCTTAGGTGAACAAGTGAATGTCATCACCGTTGGACAAGGCTTTGTTCGCAATGGTGATACCGTGATTCCTATTGACGCAGCTCCTGATCAGGGAGTTCCAACCACCATAAATCAAGCTAAGCAGGCAGGTGGTGAATAATGTTTGGAATAATAGAAGCTGCGCTTAGTCGATCACGCACCGTAATAACATTATTAATACTGATTCTGCTTGCAGGGGCGGCGATGTATCGCGCTATTCCCAAAGAATCAAACCCAGATATTACGATTCCTATTATCTATGTGTCTGTTTCACACCAAGGGATAAGCCCTGAAGATTCTGAGCGCTTACTGGTACGCCCGTTAGAGAAAGAACTGCAATCTATCGAAGGTGTAAAAGAGATGACAGCCACAGCCTCCGAAGGCCACGCATCGGTCGTACTCGAATTTAATGCGGGTTCTGATTTAGAAGGTGCGCTCACGGATGTGCGTGAAGCAGTTGATATTGCCAAAGTGAAACTACCCGATGACAGCGATGAACCAACCGTTAATGAAATAACGCTTGCAGGTGAAGAGCCCGTACTCTCTATGGTGTTATACGGTACAGTGCCTGAACGCACCACCATTCAAATAGCCCGTCAACTCCAAGATAAACTCGAAAGCTACCGCCAAGTATTAGAAGTAGAGATCGCCGGTGATCGTGAAGACGTGGTCGAGATCCTCGTTGAACCTTTATTAATGGAAAGCTACGGCTTGGATCAAAACGATGTCTTTAACCTAGTCTCTCGCAATAACCGCGTGGTAGCTGCAGGTTTTATTGATAGCGGCTATGGTCGATTCTCAGTCAAAGTACCATCGGTCTTTGATTCACTCAAAGACATTCTCGAATTACCGATCAAAGTCGATGGCAGCAAAGTCGTCACCTTTGGTGATATAGCAACTGTCCGCCGTGCCTTTCGAGATGCCAGCAGTTTTGCTCGGCTCAATGGTCAACCTGCCATTGTTTTAGATATAAAAAAACGCGCGGGTGAAAACATTATAGAAACCGTTGAAGTGGTTAAAGCGGTTGTTGCCGAAGCGCAAAAATTACCCGAGTGGCCTGATAATTTATTGGTGGAATACACCCTCGATGGCTCTAAAGATGTTCAGATGATGCTGAACGATCTTCAAAACAATATCTTATCTGCGATTATCTTAGTTGTAGTAGTTATTATCGCCATACTCGGTTCGCGTACAGCCCTGCTTGTCGGTATTTCAATTCCAGGTTCATTTCTTACTGGTCTATTGGTTCTTGCTATCAGCGGATTAACCGTCAATATCATCGTATTGTTCTCATTAATCATGGCTGTTGGCATGCTGGTTGATGGCGCTATCGTGGTAACAGAGTATGCTGAACGGCGGATGCAAGAAAACATCCCACGTAAACAAGCTTATCGCGAAGCGGCAAGGCGTATGGCGTGGCCGATCACGGCATCAACCGCCACAACGTTAGCCGCCTTCGGTCCACTACTGTTTTGGCCAGATACCACCGGCGAGTTCATGCGTTATCTGCCACTGACGTTAATTGCGACATTAACGGCATCACTCGTCATGGCGTTAATTTTTGTACCAGTACTTGGCAGTGTAATTGGTCGCCCTCAATACACGAGTAAGGCGGTCCAGCAACGTAAAATTGCGGTTGAAAATGGCGATTTTTCGCAAGCCGTTGGCCTCACCAAGCTGTATTTAAACAGCCTTGCTATTGCCATTAAGCACCCTCTTAAAATACTCCTGTCTGCATTTGTGCTAGCGGGTGTTATTGGCTATAGCTACAGTGTGGCCGGTTTAGGCGCGGTATTCTTCCCAGAGGTTGACCCACCCCACTTCAGCTTGAAAGCACGATCACATGGCGATCTTTCGATCTATGAGAAAGATGCACTGATGAAAACCATTGAAGCTAGAGTCATGAATACGGAAGGCATCAGCAGCATTTACACTAAAACAGGCGGTGATGACGAAATTGGCCGCATTCAATTTAATCCACTTGATTGGCAATATCGGCCACCGATCACCGAGATCATTGCCAACCTACGCAATAAAACCAAGGATCTGGCAGGAGTCGAATTAGAATTTAAATTCCCTGAAGCGGGTCCACCTAACGAACACGATCTGATCATCGAAATTACTGCCCGTGATAACGAGGAAATGACGCCAGCCGTTACTGCCGTCCGTCAATGGTTAGAATCTCAACCTGCATTTACCAATATTTCCGATACAGGTAACAAACCAGGGATTGATTGGGAAATCAAAATCAACCGCGATGATGCAGCCCGTTTTGGCGCAGATGCAACACTGGTTGGTAATACCGTTCAGTTCGTGACAAACGGCTTAAAAATAGGGGAATACCTGCCCGATGATACCGATGACGAAGTCGATATTTTGGTTCGCTATCCTAAAACCGAGCGAGACATTGGCCGTTTTGATGAACTGAGAGTCAAAACCCAGTATGGCTTGATCCCAATGACTAACTTTGCAAAAGTGAAACCCTCTCCCAAACAAAACAGCATCCATCACATAGGCGGCAAGCGCGTACTGGAAGTCAAAGCGGATATGGCAACAGGCTATAACCTCAGCCTTGAACTCCCCAAAGTTGAAGCCGCATTAGCTGGGTTACCGCTAGGAAAAAGTGTGCAAGTTGCACTTCGCGGACAAAATGAAGAACAAGATAACTCCTCTAAGTTCTTACAGTCGGCTTTCTTGGTCGCACTTGCTGTTATGGGGTTAATCTTAGTCACTCAATTTAACAGCTTTTACCAAGCCTTATTAATTTTAAGTGCGGTGTTGTTCTCGACTGCTGGTGTATTCCTTGGCTTACTGATCTTCCAACGTCCATTTGGCATTATCATGTCTGGTATTGGCGTGATTGCGCTGGCAGGTATTGTGGTAAATAACAATATTGTACTGATCGATACTTACAACCAACTGCGTAAGAAAGGATACGATAAAGTTAACGCTATCATGCACACTGGCGCGCAACGTTTACGGCCAGTATTACTGACAACAATAACGACGATCCTTGGCTTGATGCCTATGGTGCTCGAAATGAATATCGACCTAATAAACCGTAAAGTCGAATTTGGTGCCCCGAGCACTCAATGGTGGTCTCAGTTAGCAACCGCTATTGCGGGCGGCTTAGCCTTTGCAACGTTATTAACGCTTATCCTTACACCTTGTCTATTGATGCTGGGTCGAGAGAAAAATAAACCTTCCTCTTCGCATCGTACAGACACCTCTTACCCATACAATAACAGCGTTCCCGTACACCAAAATCATGCCACCAGCAGTATGATTAACCAAATAAACGGATTGGAAAGTCCACCTCGGAAACAACTCGATACAGAGCTAACGTAAAAATGATTTCGTTCATGAAAAAAGCCAGCATTCAATATGCTGGCTTCTCTTTATAAGATCTTGTCTTTTAGGATGAGAGGCTGAGCTTTATAACGCTTCGGTCGGTGTTTCCACTTCACTGCCATCTTTAATACGACGGTGACCTTCTGTCAGGTGAACAAAATCAACCAAATCATCACTTGAAACTTGGAACGCTTGACCAAAACCTTTCACAAATAAGCCTTGCGTCGGTGCAAGGCGGAACATAGTAAAATCTTCCAAACCGCTTAAACCATCAACAATGTCGCCAAATCGCGCCTTCAAACTCGATACCGCTTCGAGCCAAACCTCGCTTTGACGCTCAACAACAGAGACATCCGCTTCGAACGTTAAACGCTTACGTGCGTATAATGTTTTAGACGTCGCTTCATCTTCAATCATCATTAACGACACTTGTGGATTTTCAAGTAAGTTACGTGCGTGGCGCGCAATTTGGCTAATCAATACGTAATAACCATCGTCCAAGAGTGCAAATGGCGCATAGCTAACATTTGGTTTGCCGTTCGCATCTACCGTAGCAAGTTGTACTGTTTGGCACGCCTCGCGAAATGCTTTAATTTCTGGGCCTAAACGATTTTGTAAACGCGCTTGTTTTACCTGATTCATCCTATTCTCCTAATCATTATTATATTTCCTAACAGCTCCCTTATGAGCTAACAGAACGGCTGACTTTCGTTCTTATTGGAAGGTGCTGTCGGATTGATTATCTTAGTCTTTATTCGTGCTCTGGTTTTAGACGTACTTTTGTTTTAATTGTTCAAATTTCTCAATCTGCTCAGGGAACAGCTGACGCTTTTTATCTCGGCCTAAATACACTTTGAATACACATTCGCCTTGCTCAGCAAAGAATCCAATGAAGTAACTTTCTTGCCCCATAAATTCTTTGTTAACCAATGCAATATTGGTCACTAAATCTAAGCGAAGGTGACCATGCATTTCGCCTTCTTTACCCATTAAGTTATAGTAACCACGCGCTTCTTTACCTTTAGGGAAAGGGGCTTTTACTTCAAAAATAGATCCCATGGAATGGACAATGCTCGTTACTGGGCCCCACGATGGTAACTCTTCTAAAATCGCTTTAGCATTTTCACCTGCAAGGCGTACAACCAATTCCTCAGGGAAGGCAAAAACCACTTCGCCTTCAGTAAGGTTCAATTGCTGAGCAATCGCACCTGCATGTAATTTTGGATCCGCGTTTAGAATTTCACTAACTTGAGACTTCACGTTTTCAAATGTTGAAGATGCGTACACAGCGTTCTCTCTATTATATTTGTTGAATTCATCGACCAAGGACAAACCGTACTTAGCTCTTGCCATTACAGGTTGTTATTACAGCTTGTCGTGTTTGATTCTGATCTAAAGCAAGTCAGAACTGTTCGAACAAGCCTCCATAAAACTATGCGGCTTGCTGATAAGTCGTTTGTTGAGCAATTTTCATCATACCTTGAGCTAATGTGACCGCCCAAAACTGCCCTGCCAGCGTTAACGATAGATAGTCATCTTCAAGAATAACTAATCCATTTGTTTGCCATGCTGTAAATAAGGGTAAACAAGCTTCAAATACATCGTATTGCGCCGCGCTTTGTAACTGCGTTCGGGAAAGTACACCACGATCAAAGCTAGCCTTGATGATCGAATTGATAACAGCATTGGCTGGTGTTTGAGTCATCATCGCAACGGGTGTTTCACCAGCTTTAATTGCTCCAATGTACGCGTCAAGAGTGCGGTGCTGCATAAACCCATAGCCGCCAACATTACCACCAGCACCCGCCCCTAACGGTAGGACTTCAGCCGAGGTTTTTGCCAAGCTGTTATAAACGCTACGCTCACGGTTATCCCGTGCCCAATGGTTAACACTGAGGCGACGTAAATGGTGTTTATCCATAAACGCACAGCCTTGTTCAAACATGGTGGCTTTCGTAGCTGTTTCCGCAGGATGTGGAAGTTTGCCTTGCTCTATCATGCCTTTCATTGGGGTTCCCCCCATCTCAATCAGCTGGTAAAGATCGACGCCATGCGCTCCACTTTCTAAGAAGTCAGCCAAGTCTTGTTGCCATACGTCTACATCTTGATATGGCAAGCCATATAGCAGGTCAATAACAATAGGTGCCGCGTCTGATGCACTTAATGCTTGGATACGTTCTAACACATCTTCACGATCATCTAATCGCTTCGCTTTACGACGAACTTGGCTATTAAAGCTCTGCACACCAAACGAAAATCGGTTGAATCCGCCTTCTAATGCAGAATCAAACAACTCATCACTAAACCGATTGATACGCCCTTCTAAGGTGAGCTCACAATCTGTCGTTAATGGAAAATGACGACGGATCATCTCACCCAAGGTTTTAATCTGTGCGGCGGTTAAATCTGTTGGCGTACCACCACCAATATAAACAGCATGGAATGGTGCCGCCTGCGTCCACGGCATTGCTGCTTTCACTTTTAGCTCTACCATCAGTGCTGCGAAATAGTCATCTATTAGTTGCTGACTAGACGCATACTGGAAGAAGTTACAGTAAGTACAACGCACGCGACAAAAAGGAATATGAACATATAAACAACGCTTACCTAGCTGTTCAGGTACTTGCCTCAATACTTGCTGAGACACACTTTGATGCTGACTTTTATCTACGACCGTAGATTGACCTCCCGCATGTGCTGATTTTTTTTGTTGAAAAGCATAGCGTAATGGATCTGGGGTTGAGATACCTGTCACTTCAGGGATCAGTAACTCAGATACATCTAGGGAGACAGTTTCTTTTATTGGTTTCATAGCTTTTTGCTGGCAAACATCCAGCCTCTTTTGCAACGATCAGCGAGAGCAATCACTGAACAACACAATGCTAGCGACGGCTAGCCCATCATCAAATATCGAGAATTAACTTTCGTCGAGATTAAAAGCAAAACCTTAATTGATGCTTATGAGCACGTTTTGACGATACTTTCTTAGTGCAGCCACCCAATTGATAAGCCTTATTCATTACTGCTAATAACAGCATCAAATTGCAGCTATACCATTGTTTTTATTTATATAAGCAAGTAATTGCCTTGTGGTCTGCCGTGTTTCTGAAAGCATCATATTCAGAGTTAAATAATATTGCAAATGATAATTGATATTATTCGTCTTTCGTGGATAATGATTTCAAATCTTGCTAAAAGCCACTTTTGACAATTCTGTTATTTACTTGGTTTGGCAGGGCAATCTTTCTCAGCGTGGTAGATGAAACCGTGAATACAAAACGATATTTACTTGCAGGTACGGCATCTGTTCTTTTTCATAGCCTAGTCTTCTCAGCGATTCCCAACACCATGGTTATGGCAATGCCTGTGGGTACTGAATCTACCCGCGTTTCATTAAATTTAGTGTCTGTTCCCCAACAAGCACCAAAACCGCAAATAATTGCTGAAGTTCCAGCTCCAACCAAAGCGGTAAAAGCCAAACCGAAAAAAGAAGTGAAAACCGAACAAAAACGTTTGGTCAAAAAGCCCAAAGTGACAGAAGAGCAAGCCGTTAAGCAACCGGTGACAAAAGATATTGTTAAAAAGGCAACACCCAAGAAAAAACCATCTGTCGTAAAAAAGGACACGGTGAAACCTGCAGAAAAAACAACCAAACCTAAAGAAGAAATGGTTAGTAAAGCGGATTCACAGCCTAAACCTGAAGTAAAAGCACAAGAGGCTGCAGGGGTAAATAGCCCTCCACAACTGATAAATAAGCCAAGCTTCAGTACACGCCCTAGCCCTGTTAGCTACCCGAAAATTGCAAAAAGACGCGGGCTTCAAGGCCAAGTCTTAGTTGAAGTATGGATTGATAGTTCAGGCAAACAAGTTAAACAAACATTAGTGAAGTCATCGGGTACAAATGTCCTCGACGATGCCGCTCTATCAGCCATAAAACGCTGGCAGTTTTCTTCATATACCGTCGATGGGCAAGCTATTGCGCATCGTGTACAAATTCCTGTTCGTTTCAAGTTGGATTAAGACATGAACACCATCACAAGCTTTCAAGAACAATTTGGCCTAATGGCATGGCCGCTTTTTTTATGCTCAGCTATCACTTTAATGATTTTGCTGGAGCGTTTCATTCAAGTCTTACTCTGTACAGGCGTTGGCCATTCTAAAATCAATGCGATCTTGGCTAGACAAGACCGTCATAACCAACCACAGCTTGATCAACTCGCAACCGATTTAAAGCAAAAAAGACCTCTGCTTTATAAAGGTGTGGCAATGCTAATTGCCCATCGTCATTTCGACAAAACATTGCGAGAAGATGCAGCCAGTATTTGGCTACAGCAAAAACGTAAACAGTTGCGTTCAGGGCTGCGCTTACTGGCACTGATTGGGGTTATCAGCCCATTACTTGGCTTATTAGGCACAGTGCTTGGTCTGATTGATATGTTTAAGGGTATTGCAGCATCTACAGGTTCTGTCACACCTAACGATCTTGCCGACGGGCTCGGCCTTGCCATGCGCACTACAGCCGCAGGCTTGATTATTGCCCTACCCGCTATTACTGGATCACAACTTCTAGGCGTTTGGGCTGACAGCATTACCTCTAAATTAGAGCACTCACTCAATCATTGTAACCTGTGGATTGAAGGCATTAACTTCCATACCTCAGATGATTCAGCTGCAACTGAAAGCGCTTCAATCACCGAAAGCTCTGCTGTAACCCAAACCGCAGCAGTGATGAATGGATCTAAGGTGCAACCATGATCCGAGCATCAAACACCTCATGGGACAGTGACGAACTCAAACCTGATCTTACGCCTTTACTCGATATCATCTTCATTGTGATGGTGTTTTTATTACTGACAGCCAGTGTGAAACTGCAATCACTGGATGTGGAATTGCCGCAAACAAGTACCGAAGTGTTACAAGAAACTCATGCCGATCCCATTACGATCAACTTATTGGCAAAAGATCCCTACTGGGCTCTACAAGGTAAAGAAGCAAATAACTGGCAAAGCTTTAGCGTCAACTTATTAAAAGAAGTAAAAGCTAACCCTAAAAAACCCGTTGTTATTGGTGCAGATAAAGGCGCATCAGTCGAACACATGCTCAAGCTTTTGGCACTATTGCAACAACATGAAATCAAAGCAACACAATTACTAATGGAAGAGGAAGCACAATGAAACGCTTAGTCTTAGCTACAACTTTGCTTTTAACCGCCACATCAAGCTTGGCGAATGAGCGTATTATCAGTGCGGGTTCAGCCATTACTGAGCTTTTAAATGCTATCGGTGCAGAGCAAAGCATTGTCGCAGTCGATGCCACTAGCCGAAGCTTAGTCAGTAAAAACACGCCAACCCTTGGCTACCATCGCGCACTTTCAGCAGAGAGCTTAATTGCATTAACCCCAACACGGTTACTGGGTTCTGAAGAAATGGGACCCCAAACCACCCTAGATCTGATGAAGCAAGCTGGCGTAGAGGTCAACATCCTTAATTCAGGCGAAACAGTGAATGCTCTTCTAAAACGCATAGATAGCATTGGTGAAATCACAGGTAAGCAAACCAAAGCAAATCAGCTAAAAGAAAGGGTAAAACAGCAAGTTGCTAATATAGAAAAAAATAACAAACGTTCAAATACCGCCAGTAAAAAGCCGGTAAAAGTATTATTCCTATCGATTCATGAAGGCCGCCCTGCAACCGTAGGTGGACGAAATACCACCGCGGATACCGTGATTCGCCTTGCTGGCGGCATTAATCCAGCGGCAGAACAAGTGGAGTCTTATAAACCGATTTCGGCTGAATCCATGCTTGAAATGCAACCCGATCTCATCATGCTAAGTAGCCGTACTTATAACTCAATTGGTCAAGCTGATGGTTTGTTTGAGGAGCTACCACTGCTTACAGCAACCCCCGCAGGCATCAATAAAGCCGTCGTTGTCATTGATGGCACCGCTTTAATTGGTGGCTTAGGGCTTAAAAGCCTGAGCGAAGCTGAACGCTTAAACCGTGTTTTCTACCCTTAATCGTCGAGTATTCGTTACGTGTCCGTTATGCAAATCCAAAGACTTCCATTAAAAGTTGTTTTCCCTATTGGGTTGAGCTTGCTCTTCCTTGCGGTGGCAACATCCGTGATTGTTGGCCCTATGGCTATAACTCTCAGTCAAAGCTTAAAAGCCTTTACGCCTTGGCAAAGTGAATTGCCCGCACATATCCAGATTGTGATCCAACAAATAAGGCTGCCACGTACCTTATTATGTATTGCGATTGGTGCCATTCTCGCTTTATGTGGCGCCGTTATGCAGGGGCTGTTTCGAAATCCACTGGCTGATCCTGGCATTATTGGCGTATCAGGTGGGGCAAGTTTAGGTGCTGCACTGGCTATTGTTCTTTTTGGCTCTTTAGCATCATCTTTCCCGATCCTATTAACATTAGGCACTGTGCCTATCATGGCATTTCTTGGGGGCGCAGTAAGTACTTGGCTGGTTTATACACTTGGCACAGACAAAAATGGCACATCCGTGACCATCATGCTGCTAGCCGGTGTAGCTATCGGAGCCTTATCAGGCGCGGCTTTAGGTCTAATGAACTATTTTGCCGATGATCAGGCCTTGCGTGACTTATCATTATGGACCATGGGATCATTAGCGGGTGCAACATGGCCAGGGATTACGTTGGCATTTACGACCTTAGGCATTCTAATGTGGATCTTTGACCGTCAAGCAAATGCACTTAATGCTTTTTTGCTGGGTGAAGCTGAAGCCAAACACATGGGTGTAAATGTACAAGCCCTCAAACGTAGCTTAATTTTACTGTGCGCGGCTGGCGTTGGTGTCTGCGTATCCCTCACTGGTGTTATTGGATTTGTCGGCCTAATCATTCCACACTTAGGCCGTATGCTTGCAGGCCCTAACCATAAAACACTGCTGCCACTTTCAGCACTATTGGGAGCTTTAATTTTACTGGTCGCCGACATGATCGCACGTGTTATTGCAGCTCCCGCAGAACTACCCGTGGGAATTATTACCGCTCTATTGGGTGCGCCCTTCTTCATAATATTACTGATTAAACAAAAAGGACGCCTATCATGATGGCAGGCTTTTCATGTTCTAAATTTCAATCTCAAGATAAAATCGCAATCACAGCGAAAGGATTAAATTTAGAGCTAGGCGGTAAAATCTTGCTTGATGAGTTCGATATAGAAATTCGACATGGCGAAGTCACTGCACTACTTGGTCCTAATGGTGCAGGGAAAAGTACCCTACTTAAAGTGCTGTGCGGCGAGTTAGAGGCAGGCGGTGAGATTCTGATTCATGGCAAAACCCACCATCAATGGTCAGCAAAAGATCTTGCCAAGTATTTAGCCGTTTTGCCCCAGCATAGTAGTTTAAGCTTTGCGTTTACTGCTCAAGAAGTTGCGGAGCTTGGTGCATTACCACTTGATCTAACGCGTGCTGATGCGACTAAAACAGCTGCTACTATGATGCAAAAAACCGAAGTGACAGCCCTTTCAAATCGGCTGTACCCTTCTTTGTCTGGTGGCGAAAAACAACGGGTTCATTTTGCCCGCGTGCTTACTCAGCTTAGCGAAGCGAAAGAAAATGCTATTTTGATGCTCGATGAACCAACATCAGCACTTGATTTAGCGCATCAACATAAAACATTACAACTCGCACAACATATGGCTAAAGCAGGAGCAGCTGTTATCGTCGTATTGCATGATCTAAACCTTGCTGCACAATATGCAGACCGCTTAGTTATTGTAAAAAATGGAAAGATACAGGCTGATGGCGATGCTTGGCATGCATTAGATTCTCAGAATATTGAGCGAATCTATGGCTGGCCTGTCACGATGACCAAGCACCCTACACTTCAACACCCAGTTATTCTATAGTCGCTCGTTATGTAATCCTTACAATGCACAAATAAATGCATACTGATGCATCAAATTTTACGCAATTTACATTATTATTGTTGATGTTTATCAAGTATTGCCATCTTGATAGACAGAAACGTTGCACTGTGCGCTACACTCAGTAAAATGTGAACGCAAGCGATTAACAATGTAACGCTACCAAATCCATAAAAGCCGCTCATCTGAGAAGCGGCTTTTAACGTTTATACAAGGTCTCTAGCGACATACAGCACTCGAAATGAAAGAGTTGGCGCTATGTATAGCTTAAAAAGATCCTCTTTATTGCAATTATTAGAAGAATAACTATGGCAACGATTAAAGATGTTGCACGTATGGCTGGAGTTTCAACAACAACAGTCTCGCACGTGATTAATAAAACACGCTTCGTAGCAGAAGCAACACAAAAAAAAGTGTTAGCAGCCGTTGATGAACTTAACTATGCACCAAGCGCTGTTGCTCGCAGCCTAAAATGTAACACTACCCGCACAATTGGTATGTTGGTCACCAAGTCAACCAACCCCTTTTTTGCTGAGGTTGTACATGGCGTAGAAGAATACTGCTACAAAGAAGGCTACACACTTATCCTGTGTAACACTGAAGGTAACCTATCTAAGCAACGCGATTACCTGCGCATGCTCGCCGAAAAACGCGTTGATGGCCTAATGGTGATGTGTTCGGACCTTGATCAACGTCTATTAGACCTATTAGAACGTCAAAATGACCTACCTATGGTTGTGATGGATTGGGGTCCTGAAAGTCCACACACGGATAAAATTCAAGACAACGCAGCCATTGGTGGCTATATCGCAATCAAGCACTTTATTGAAAACGGCCACACTAAAATTGGCTGTTTATCAGGTCACAATGAAAAATCAACCTGTCGTGAGCGCTTAAAAGGCTTCCAAAAAGCGATGGACGAAGCAAACCTAACCGTTAATGAAGATTGGATTATCGAAGGTGACTTCGAGTGTGAAACGGCCGTGAAAGCCGCTGAGCAATTCATTGCGATGAAAGAACGTCCAACGGCTATTTTCTGTTTTAACGACATTATGGCCATGGCGATGATCAGTACTTTCGTTCAGAATGGCGTTCGTGTTCCTGAAGATATATCTATCATTGGTTACGATAACATCGAGCTAGCACCTTTCTTCTCGCCACCGTTAACGACAATCCACCAGCCTAAACGCCGTTTAGGTAAAACAGCGATTGAAATCTTGATGGAACGCGTGAAAGATAAAAAGCACGAAAACCGTGTTTTTGAAATGTCACCTGAATTAGTTGTACGTAAATCGGTTCATAAGCTTAACTAACTATTCGCTTTACGCATAAACATTGAATAGCCGACGACCCCATATCGTCGGCTTTTTTTATTCATTCCCGCCACGCTAAACCCTCCTTTTTTACATAAATATTTAATATGTAACAATAAAATTACTTTTAGATTTGAAATAAGTTTGCTTCATTTACCCAATGATTTATTTAATCCCTGAATATTCTCTCTTCATAAAGCAGTAATAATTGAAGCAACATCACATTTTCCCCAGCATAGAGTAAACGCTTTTCTGCTATTTACGATATGCTTATTACGTCACGAACAGGGCAAACTACTTGAAAAAGTAGGACGCAAAGCTTCCGGCCTAACAAAGTGTTATTTAATAAAAATTAACACATTCAAGGTAGCGGGGTTACCGATGGATTTACTGCAAACCTGCTTTAGGGTTTGACATGCTTTTGACATACATTAAGTGTGCTTTGCTAACCTAAACTCCTCGCTTATATGTTAGGTGACTCCCAAGATTTATTTCACCGAGAAGTCGCATGGATAAACCAATACTTAAAGACACTCTAAAATTATTCGATAGTTTTGGCAGTGTTAAATCCCGCTCAATGTTTGGCGGTTTTGGCATTTTCGCAGGCGAAACAATGTTTGCACTGGTAGTAAAAAATAAATTACACCTTCGCGCGAATGCAAAAAACATTGAAGTGTTTAAAGAAGCTAATCTATCACCTTATGTTTATGAGAAACGCGGATTTCCCGTAGTGACTAAACATTTTGCTATTCCTGACCTCTGGTGGGATACCCCAGAGATGATTATCGAGTACGCACAAGGCTCACTAGAAGGTGCGAAGAACGACAAAGAAACAAAAAGTAAAGTTGGGCCATCTCGCATTAAAGATTTGCCAAACTTAAGACTCGCTAATGAACGTATGCTGAAAAAAGTGGGTATTGATACTGTCGATAAACTGATTGAAGTCGGCGCTATTGATGCTTATAAAGCATTGCTCGATACACATGATAATAATCTCAACATCGAGTTGCTTTGGGCTTTAGAAGGCGCAATCAGTGGCACACACTGGTCTGTGATCAGTGAAACGAGACGTGGTGAACTGCTAGGCTTGCTACCTTAGGGAGTCGGGGCAAACACAACACAGTCACCACAATAAGAACGAGGCTCAGGCCTCGTTTTTTGTAGCCCTAGCCTACCGAATGTCAGGATTACGTCAAAGATTGACTCTTCTCACAAATACTGTTCACAAAAGCATCAGTTAACTTTTAATCCCGCCTTAAATAAGTAAAATAACCACTGTCAGTGGGCTTTCCACCGCCATTTTTTTGTTTTTAACTACTTATGGTCACTATCGCACTTAGTGTGACGCCAATAATATGTCACCAGTTCACCTATACCATAACGATACGCAGTCTTAATGATTGCTAAAAAGAGAGGCTCGTATGCTCTGTTCAAAGCCTTTTCCTGGGCAAACAGACCACATATTCAAAGATAAATTTAACAAATGGCCTACACTACTCCGTGCCCTTGTTATTATCAGCCTACTCCCTCCCGCTTTCGCAATGCTACTAGTCTCACAGCAACTGGCTCCTTTTAATGCGCTCATCGACATATTTACTCTGGTTGGTGGCTTTAATATCATCCTGATCATCTGGGGAGTATTACTTAAAATTCGAGCGCGTAAATATTGGTACCGCAATTACCATATAGGCAAGACGCTGCTACTCGCCAGTTTACCTATTCTGGCATCTGCTTATATTGCGTTTTCAGAAATACCCGACAACCGCGTTGTACAGCAAGAACGCAGTCGCGCTGTCGAAGTTGCCATAAATTAAAAACTGTTTAAATTACAAGCAACCGAGCGTTGTTTTCAATTTTTCTTTAATTAATTGAAATATTTGCGCCCTTCGTTGGGTCTCCTTTATTACCTTGGTATAGCATTGGTGCTATATCATGTGTTCATAAGGAAACGACGCTGTGCGCCTGGCAAAAAAAAATAAATACTCAATCTTTGTTCGCCCATTACTTTGGCTACAAAAGCGTAATTTTGGCGCAGAACTCAACCCTTCTTTACTCTGGGGACGCAGACCTCCACTCTTCTGGTTAGTTGCTGTTTTTTTTGGCTACCTTGACCGTCGCCATTCACCACTATCACCTGTTACTCGCTCTCTTATTTGTGTTCGCGTTTCACAACTTAATGATTGTGAATTTTGCGTCGATGCCAATGGAATGCGCCTAGCAGAGCGTTGCGATTCTGTTGAAAAGATCAAAGCGCTTTCGCAATGGCAACAAAACAGCACTTTATTTACTAAAGAAGAAATTGCCGTGCTGCATTATGTTGAAGCCATGACTATCACAGGGCAGAAAGTAACTGAGACCATGCTATCTGAACTGCAGCAGTGGTTTGACGAAGATGCCCTCGTCGAGCTTACCGCCCTGATCGCATTTCAAAACCTATCAGCCAAATTTAATACCGCGCTTGATGTACCAGCACAAGGCTTTTGCTCTGTGCCGACCGCATCCGCGCTTAACAATAGCGCTACTGTCGATGAACAAGGTGCTTCATCCAGCCAGCAGCAAGAGTCACCACAGAGTAAATCGTAGGAGTTGTCTCATGGATAGAAAGAAACTACTGCTCATTGCCGTCATTGTCGCGCTTATTGGAAGTTGGTTCCTGTTCGATTTAGGACAGTACTTCACATTGGATCAAGCTAAAGCACAACAAATAGCACTGCAAGATACGATAGCTGCACGCCCCTTCTTTGCGAGTGTAGTGTACTTTGCTATTTATATAGTTGTAACGGCGCTTTCTTTACCTGGCGCGGCAATTATGACTTTACTTGGCGCGGCATTATTTGGTTTCTGGTGGAGTCTACTTTTAGTGTCATTCGCCAGTACTATTGGCGCGACACTCGCCTTTTTATTCAGCCGTTATATTCTTCGCGACTGGGTACAAACTAAATTTGGTCACCGCCTTGCACCGATAAACGCAGGCATCAAAAAAGATGGTCCTTTTTACTTATTCACACTGCGATTAATCCCTGTGTTCCCCTTCTTTTTGGTGAACCTATTAATGGGCTTAACGCCGCTATCAACCAAGCTATTTTACTTGGTAAGCCAAGTGGGAATGCTGGCAGGTACTGCCGTCTATATCAATGCAGGTACGCAACTTGGTGAAATAGAATCACTCAGCGGCATCATCTCAGCCCCTGTACTTGTTTCTCTCGCGCTATTGGGGATTTTCCCTCTGGTCGCGAAATTTGTTATGGGTATTATCGAGCAGCGCCGCGTGTATGCTGACTGGACACCACCTGAAAAATTTGACCAAAACATGGTCGTCATTGGTGCGGGCGCCGGTGGCTTAGTCAGTGCCTATATTGCAGCTGCAGTAAAAGCGAAAGTGACATTAATCGAACGCCATAAGATGGGGGGGGATTGCTTAAATACAGGCTGTGTCCCCTCTAAGGCCGTTATCCGTTCGGCACACGCCATGTCTGAAATTACTCGGGCAAAAGAGTTTGGTATTAGCACTGGCGATGTAAGCGTCGATTTTGAGCAAGTCATGTCGCGAGTACATACCGTTATTGACAAAATTGAGCCACATGATTCAGTTGAACGTTATTCGTCGTTAGGTGTGAACTGTATATCGGGTGAAGCACGTATTTTGTCGCCGTGGGAAGTTGAAGTAAATGGCGAACGTATTACCACCCGTAATATCGTGATTGCCACAGGTGCTCGTCCGCTTGTCCCCAATATTCCAGGTTTGCAAGATGTGAACTATCTGACCTCAGACACTATTTGGCAGCTAAAACAACAGCCCAAGAAACTCCTTGTGCTCGGTGGCGGCCCGATTGGCTGTGAACTTGCTCAGAGCTTCCAACGCCTAGGCAGTCAGGTTACCTTAGTGGAAATGGTAGACCAACTTCTGATCCGTGAAGACGCCGATGCCGCAGCATTAGTGCACAGTAAACTGCAAAGTGATGGTGTAAACATTAAACTTAACCACAAAGCCTTACGCTTTGAATCTATTGAGCAAGATGACGGCTCTCGCATCCAACGTGCTTATCTTGAGTATCAAGGACAAACTGTTACTACAGACTTTGACTATGTCATGCTTGCGCTAGGGCGAGTAGCTAACGTGCAAGGTTTTGGCTTAGAAGAACTCGGCATCACAACGAGTGAACGCGGTACAGTCGAAGTAAACGACTACCTGCAAACCAAATACCGCAATATTTTTGCCGTTGGTGATGTTGCGGGCCCGTTTCAGCTTACACACGCAGCCGCACATCAGGCGTGGTATGCCGCCGTTAATGGTTTATTTGGTCAATTCAAAAAATTCAGAGCGGATTACTCCGTGCTTCCCGCAGCAACCTATACCTCACCCGAAGTCGCTCGGGTTGGCATCAATGAAAAAGAAGCCAAAGCACAAGGTATTCAATACCAAGTCATCACTTACGGTATTGATGATTTAGACAGAGCAATTACCGATGGGGAAGATTACGGCTTTGTCAAAGTCATTACCCCTAAAGGCAAAGACACCATCTTAGGGGCAACTATCGTTGGAAGTAATGCTGGTGAAATGTTAGCCGAATTCACCTTGGCAATGCGTCATAACTTAGGGTTAAACAAGATCTTAGGCACAGTTCACCCCTACCCAACCATGAGCGAAGCCACAAAATACGCAGCTGGCCAATGGAAGCAGGCGAATGCCCCTAAAATGCTGTTAACATGGGTTGAAAAATACCATGCATGGATGCGCCAAGGTAAAAAGCAACCTGTCGCAGAGCAGGCAGCTGTAAACCAAGCAGCCGAGCCGCTAAAAGAAAATAAGGATATGTAATGCACCGCTCACCATCTACTTTCAAGCGCCTGTATTCAGGCGCGACTACACTACTTGCAGCGCTAACCATGGCGGTGGGAGCAAATGCGGCTTACGCCGAGACAAATTCAATTTCAAGCAATCAAGATTGGCAACAAGTGCTTGAGCAAGCTAAAGGCGAAACAGTCTACTTTAATGCCTGGGGTGGTAGCCAAGAAATCAATCAATACCTACGCTGGGCTTCTCGTGAATTGCAGTCTCGTTACAACGTCACCCTAAAGCATGTAAAGGTAGCCGACATAGCAGAAACGACACAGCGTTTACTGGCAGAAAAAACAGCTGACAAAAATCAAAATGGTAGCGTTGATCTAGTGTGGATCAATGGTGAAAACTTCCGTTCAATGAAACAGAGTGAACTGCTATATGGCCCTTTTGTTTCTTCACTGCCTAGTTGGGAATACGTCGATAAACGTCTGCCTGTTGATGTAGATTTCACCGAGCCAACTGAAGGGCTTGAAGCGCCATGGGGGGTTGGACAGCTCGTGTTTATTCATGACACAAAACAGCTCAATAACCCACCTAAGAATTTTTCTGAGTTATTGAGCTTAGCAAAAGCGTATCCGGGTCAAATTAGTTACCCTCAACCGCCAGAATTCCATGGTTCTAGCTTTCTCAAAGCCGCATTGATTGCGTTAACCGACCAACCTGAGCGCTTATCTGCACCGATAGATGCGGTTAAACAAGTGGATCGATTCCAAAACACAACAGCACCTTTATGGGCATATTTAGATCAGCTTCACCCTGTCGCTTGGAAACAAGGTAAGCAGTTCCCATCAGGTAGCCCGCAGACTATTCAGCTGTTAGATGATCGTCAATTATTGATGGCGATAACCTTTAACCCAAATGCCGCTAATGCCGCTATAGAAAACGGTAAACTTCCTGACACTGCGCAGGCTTACTCATTCGATCAAGGGGCACTCTCTAATATCCATTTCTTGGCCATTCCATGGAATGCATCGGCGAAAGCAGGTGCAAAAGTGGCGATTAACTTCTTACTCAGCCCTGAAGCACAAATGCGCAAAGCAGATACTCGTATTTGGGGCGATCCATCGGTGCTAAAAGAAGAAGCTTTACCTACGGGGGAACGTGGTTTCGCGCTATTTCAGCCAATTTCAGAGCCACACCCAAGTTGGCAAATCGCATTAGAGCACGAGTGGCAAAAACGTTACGGCCATTAGGCTTTTTCGACGGTTCCTTATACTCAACACACTACCGCGCTTATGGTTAAGGCCTTTTTCCATAAGCGCAGCACCACAAGAAATGGGCAGTTAGACTAGATGTTGATCCACATATTGTTTTTAAGTGCCATTCTACTGTGCATTTTACCCCTGATCCCAGGTATGGCAGGTATTTTACTCCCCGCCTTCTCTTGGCTTCCATCCGTTGCAACCCAGCAAATACCAAGGTTAAGCACAGTTAACCTCGATGGTTTCCATCAAGCTCTTTTATGGCCTGGCGTTTCACAATCTATACTGCTATCTCTTTTTACAGGAGTCACCAGCAGTATTATCGCATTAACACTGACTTTCTTGATTCTTCAAGCTAATTGGCATAAACCTCGCTGGCAAAAAATCGAACGTATGCTGTCACCTATGCTAGCTATGCCGCACGTTGCTTTTGCAATTGGCTTTGCTTTCCTATTTTCACCGACGGGTTGGATCTATCGTGCTATCGAAAGCTTGGGCTTTTCCAGCCACGATGCGCCCTCTTTGATTCAAGATCCCTACGGTTTTGGTCTTATTACTGCACTTACCATCAAAGAAACGCCATTTTTGGTATTAATGAGTGTTTCTATCTTAAAACAGCTGCATGTGGATCGCCTTTATGCTTCCGCTTCGGGACTGGGTTATAACCGTGCTGATGTATGGTTAAAAGTCATTCTGCCGCAGTGGCTACCTAAAATGCGCCTGCCCTTTTATGCGGTATTAGCGTTTGGGTTATCTGTCGTAGATGTAGCACTGATTATCGGACCAACACGCCCACCAACGTTCTCAGTATTAGTGTGGCAATGGTTTAACGAACCCGATATCAGCTTATTACCACGAGCAGCCGCAGGCACATTGTGTCTATTATTGATTGCCTTTATGGCCTTAGCAACAGCACGACTATTCGAATGGCTGATACTCAGCTACTGGCGTAATTGGCAAACCCAAGGCGCAAAACCACGCCAACTATGGGGCGCAACAAGTTATGTTCCGTTAGGGATTCTGCCACTTTGCATTATTCCGATTCTTATCATTTGGTCTTTTGCACAGCGTTGGCGCTTTCCTGATATTTTTCCTAGTCGCTTGAACACGCGTTTCTGGCAACAGGAATTACCATCGCTGTGGGAGTTAACATCTACCAGTTTAGTGCTTGCACTAATCAGCACGGGGATCGCGCTAGTACTGACCATAGGCTGTTTAGAATATCGAGATAAATACCAGCGCAGTATCCCCTTTTGGCTTATTGCCATCCCGATGGTGATCCCCCAATTGTCATTGCTTTTTGGCCTACAAGTCGCCACGCATTTTATTGCAGGGCAACATTACTGGTTATGGGTATGCTGGAGCCACGTACTTTTTGTTTTCCCCTACCTCTATTTAGCGCTTGATGGCCCATGGCGCAGTTTTGATGCTCGCCTTTATCAATCAGCACGTAGCCTGGGCTTAACGCACTGGCAAGCTTGGTGGAAAGTAAAGCGCGTATTATTACAGCCAAGTATCTGGATTGCCGTGGCTATTGGCCTCAGTGTTAGCCTTACTCAGTACCTACCAACACAAATGCTGGGCGCAGGGCGAGTCTCAACCATCACAACGGAAGCCGTTGCCTTGGCTAGTGGACAAGATCGTCGTGTGAGCGCGATATACGGTATTTTACAGGGGCTATTACCTTTCATCTTCTTTTCGCTAGCCCTTTTTGCTAGTAACCATAGTGGTATTCGACCACGCGTAAACAAGCAACGGAGTACAAGCACGGATGAGTTTATCTGTGGTAAACCTAACTATAAGTAACACTTCAGCAACCGCTGAATCATCGGTATTAGTTAAGGCATTGAATTTCAATGTTGCTGATGGCGAGATCCTGACAATCATGGGGCCAAGTGGCTGCGGCAAATCAACCCTGCTCAGCGCAATTGCAGGTCACTTATCTCCCGCCTTCTCGTTAACTGGTGAAGTGACATTACACGACAACAGTATTCTTGCGTTAGAACCAAACGAACGTCGTATCGGCATTCTTTTTCAGGATGATTTATTATTTCCACACCTTAACATTTGGGAAAATCTCGCTTTTGGCCTACCAAGGGCAATTAAACACTCTGTACGCAAAGCGAGAGCCTATGCGACTTTAGCTGAAATCGAATTAACTGAACTGGCTGAAAAAATGCCTTCAGAGATTTCAGGTGGGCAACGTGCTCGAATCAGCCTGATGCGCACGCTACTCTCGGAGCCTCACGCCCTGCTTCTTGATGAACCCTTTAGTAAGTTGGATAAAGCTTTACGAGAAACCTTCCGCACGTTTGTCTTCAATCAAATTAAGCACAGTAATATCCCCGCGGTCATGGTCAGCCATGATAACGCTGACATCCCAACCAATGGTGCAGTATTAAACTGGCCTTGGATAAAAGGAGTCACTCATGCTTGATCAATACGCCATAAAGGTTATTCGTTGGCCACTTAAAACCCTGTCAGTGTTACCTGATAAGCTGGGAATAACGGCAAATCAAATCACAGTTACGGGTTTTATTATCGGCTTATGTGCACTGCCAGCCTTAGCTTTGCAGCAATATTCATGGGCATTGTGCTTTATTATTATTAATCGACTGTTTGATGGCTTAGATGGCGCAATTGCACGCCGTCAAGGTATTACCGACTGTGGCGGATTTCTCGATATCACTCTCGACTTTCTATTCTATTCGATGGTGCCATTTGGTTTTGTTATCGCTAATCCTGAAGCCAACGCAGTAGCTGGCGCCTTCTTGATATTTTCATTTATAGGGACAGGATCTAGCTTTCTCGCCTTTGCCATCATGGCCAGTAAACGCAATATTGAAAGCCCGGTCTATAAACAGAAATCTTTATATTACATAGGTGGTTTAACTGAAGGGACTGAAACCATTGGCTGCTTTATCTTGTTTTGTCTGCTACCACAGCATTTTGCTTTAATCGCTTGGATTTTTGGAACGCTATGCTGGATAACAACAATGACACGGATTTGGGCTGGATACCAAACATTGAAATAACACAGTTTGGCGTACTCAGTGCGCCAACACTCATACATCCCTCTTTACCAAATCATCATTATTATTTCACCAATTAGTATCCTCGACTCCAATTGTTCCCGCCACCGCTTGTAAAAAGATACGACAACAAACTTGATCACTACGCAAGTTTTGGTTTAACATGCCAAATATAGTTTAAATTTAAATTAGATTGTTACTACATGAACCCTACAGACACTATCGGAGGCTTGGTTGGCTTAGCATCACGTATGTTAACCAATGAATTAGAAAAGCAGTTTACTCGTAATGGGTGCGAACTTACTCGCGAACAGTGGATTTTTTTGATGACACTGATGAACGAATCACCACTTACCCCTTTAGTTCTGGCCAATAGACTGATGAAAAATAGAGGTTCTATCACCAGTTTAATCAAGGGACTTGAAAAGCGACAGCTCATTCAAAAAGTGACAATAAATAATGACGGTCGCAGCTATGGCGTGCAAATCACCGCGCTTGGTATTCAGCTAGCAGAACAAACAAAACACATCGCTTTTGATGTGCTCGGTCAAGCACTTGCAGGGTTTGATGAGACTGAACAACAACAAATGCACAGCTTAATGCTCAGGTTTGTGCAAAATTTAACAGGAGAAAATTCATGACACGTGTTTTATTTATTACAGCTAACCCCAAGCCAGTCGAGCAATCAATCTCATTATCTTTGGGTATGCATGCCATTGAGCACTATAAAAAACGACACCCTAGCCATGCTGTGGATACACTAGATTTAGCAGCAACGTCTTGGCCTCACCTTGATAGTGATCGCCTACGTAACTACATGAACCCACAAGGTGAATGTGCACTAGAAGCACAAAAATTTAAGTCATACGATAAATATATTGTTGTCGCGCCTATGTGGAACTTAACGATCCCATCAACCTTAAAGGCTTACTTAGACACAATTATTATTCCTAACATCATGTTCAGCTACAACGAACAGGGCCGTAGTGAAGGTTTATGTGGCGGTAAAATGATTTATATTGGCGCACGAGGCGGTGACTACTCACAAGGCCCACAAGCTAACTTTGCTTTTGATGACCAGTACATGCGTGGCATTTGCCATATGATCGGTATTCATGACTACCAAGCTTACGTTGTAAACGGCGTAGGCGGTTACCGCCGCCATAGCGTATCTGAACTACTTGAAATGAAAAAGGCTGATATTGAAGCTATGGTTGAAGCTTTTTAATTCAGTACTTAATTCGTTTCAAACTTGACCAAGGGTGGCAATTTTCGCCACCCTTTCCAAAATACACACGACGTTAACGCATCCATTCGCGGTGCAATTGTTCACTATCGCCTAAATATTGTAAGAGCCAATCAACCGCAGGATTTTTACTTTCCTTGTTCCATGCCAAGCAGCACGGGCTATCAAACGGCTTTTTCTCCAACTGACACTCCACTAATTCACCCTGCTCTATTCGTGGAATCGCCATGTGAGTCGGTACAACAGAAATACCAAGCCCAGATTTAATGCACTGAAGCGCACTGTGCCAATTCGGCACCATAATACGACGCTGGTTGTCCACCAGCCACGTTGTGCGCTTAGGCAAGGTTCGCGCAGTATCTTCCAGACATACCGCGGGGTATTGCGCCAAGTCTTTATCACCTAACGGCGTTTGAATATCAGCCAGCGGATGATTGGGGGCAACAACAAACTTCCACGTCAATATACCCATGTCTCTGTAGTCAAAATTACCACCAACAGGAATTGCAGCAGTAGCTCCAATGGCAATATCAGCACGCCCATCGGCCAAGGCATCCCACACGCCGTTAAAGACTTCCATGGTTAAGTGCAGCTCAACATCAGGAAACGCCTTATAAAAATCACGCACTAAGGTATTTACTCGGCTTTCTCGCACCACGGTATCTAATGCTACTGATACACTTTGTGACCAACCATTCGCTACTCGTTGTGTTTGTAAACGAATGCTATCCATTTGTTTGAGAAGATCTCTCGCCTGCTCAACAAAATAGTGACCCGCTGGCGTGAGTTCGACCTTCCGGTGCAACCTGACAAATAATTCGACAGCTAATCGTTCTTCTATTAACCGAACGGTGTAACTAATAGCACTTGGTACCTTATGCATCTCTTCTGCTGCAGCAGAAAAGCTGCCCCTACGCGCTACAACATCAATAACTTGCAGATCATTGTACGAAAACATATCAAATCAATTTTTTTGAAAGCAATAGTGAAATATTAACGTTTCACAGCGATAACTGCCAGATCTATCATAGCGACCATACAATAATGAAATACGGTCAATAAACATGAATAAACAACCTTCTAAGCTTACTTTAGTGTGGTTTGCTTGCTTAAGTATGCTAGGTTTCCTTGCAACAGATATGTACCTGCCTGCTTTTGAAGTAATCCGTACTGATTTTTATACTTCTCAATCACTTATTGGTTTAACTTTAAGTGTTTTCCTTTTAGGTATGGCATTAGGTCAACTGGTTTACGGACCACTATCTGATCGTATTGGTCGTATTAAAGTTCTGCTTGGTGGCATGACGCTATTCAGTATTGCTTCTGCCTTTTGTGCGATGGCGCCAAATGTCGAGATCTTATTATTTACTCGCTTTTTACAAGCACTAGGTGCATGTAGTGCAACAGTTGTTTGGCAAGCAGTGGTTATTGACCGTTACGAAGGTAAGGTCTCTGAACGCGTTTTTGCGACCATCATGCCGTTGGTTGCGCTATCTCCGGCACTTGCACCACTAGCAGGTGCACTACTAGAACACCAACTAGGCTGGCGCAGTATCTTTATTGCACTGGTTGCTTTTGGCGCAGTATTAGCAGTTATGACGCTAAAAGAAACAGAAAGTGCTCCTGTTGATAAAAAACAAGAGAAAGTATTTGTTCAACTTAAGCGTGATTACCAACAAATTTTAGGTTCAAAAAAATTCATTGGTAACATGGTTATCTTTGCCGCTTGTTCTGCTGCGTTTTTCGCTTACTTAACAGGTTCGCCATTTGTTATGTCAGCGATGGGCTACTCTGGCGCCGATATCGGTTTAAGCTACGCACCACAAACTGTCGGCTTCATCATTGGTGGTTACGGTTGCCGTGCCCTACTTGCACGTTTTGAAGGTAAACAAATTCTACCTTGGCTGATTAAACTGTTCTTCGCTAGCGTATTAGTGATGTTCTTAATCTCGACTAACACAGAGCCAACAACAATCTGGCCGATCCTGATTCCATTCTGCTTCTTAGCAGTAGCAAATGGCGCGATTTACCCAATCGTAGTAAGCCAAGCCCTGGAAGACTTCAAAAACTGTAGCGCAACCGCGGCTGGTCTTTTGAACTTCCTACAAACCATGATCTGCTTCGCAGCAAGCGGCATTGTGTCAGCGTTTGCAATGTATGGTCTATTAACCGTTACAACGGCGATGTTCGTTGCTGGTTTCCTTTCTATCGCTGGTTACGCGCTGGTTGTTCAAGCGCGTCGACAAACTGTGCTGAACGAGCAAACTGCATAAGTAGAGCGACTCGCATAACAATCTATAGGCTGCCTTCGGGCGGCCTTTCTTTTCTCTAATAACCACCGGCACATTAATCCCCTTCCCAATACTAGATCCTTACAATTAACGATCTCTGTGCGCAGCAACTCTTACCTATTAATACAAATAGCTTGTTCACTAAACATGTGAAATAAGGCCGTTGCAACGATCGCCGTACACTCTTGACTGTTTTCATTGCTTTACTTCCCCATTCCAATTCAGCCCCCTATCCAGATTCAGCACCTTCGCCTTAAATAAGCACAAAAAACAAACATAAATGCAACAAAATAGATTTTTTATACATTTTTCTTGCATAAGAATTCCACATAGGTAGTATAAACACCAAGTGATGATTAATTCAGTATTTAAGCATGAGTATTCAAGTTAGCAACATCAATAAACACTACGGTAATACGCAAGTATTGCATGATATCAGTTTCAGTTGTGACGCTGGTGACACCCTTGTTTTACTTGGCCCAAGTGGTGCAGGTAAAAGCTCGCTACTTCGTATACTGAATTTACTCGAAACAGCTACCGACGGCGAAATGACTGTGGCTGATTGCCCATTCAACTTTACAAATACCGTTGAAGAAAAAGCCAGTTCCGCACTGCGTAAAAAAGTGGGCATGGTATTTCAACAATATAATTTATGGCCGCACATGACGGTGTTGCAAAACCTGATAGAAGCGCCTATTAAGGTTGCAAAGTTAGATAAAGAAGAGGCGAAGCAACAAGCCATGGCGATCTTGACCATGCTGCAACTCGCTGATAAAGCAGAGACTTGGCCCTTACAGCTATCAGGTGGACAACAACAGCGTGTTGCTATTGCTCGGGCGCTAATGATGAAGCCTGACGTATTATTGTTTGATGAACCGACCGCAGCATTAGACCCAGAGATCACCAATCAAGTGGTCAACATCATTAAAACATTGAGCCAAACAGGTATTACGCAAGTGATCGTCACCCATGAAGTCGACTTTGCTAAAAAAGTAGCGAGCCATGTACTTTATCTTGAGCAAGGCAAAATTATTGAGTACGGCACAAAACAAGCTTTTTCGGCACCGATAACCCAGAAGTTTGCAGAATACCTGTCGCACTAGCTACAAACTCAACCTTCACGTTATTTGTTACTACTGAGAATGAATAACGAATCATAAAGACAAAAATAAAGCCTGTCAGTTTATTCAATAAGGACAGGTCTACGCTTAACACACGGAGTTTTACCATGAAAAAGATTGTACTCGCCTCAATGATTGGCTTAGGTCTTGGCTTATCTTCTGCTCAAGCAGCTGCACAGCAAGAAATTAAATTCGTTATGGAAGCCACCTACGCACCGTTTGAATACGTCGATGCCAATAATGAAATTCAAGGATTTGATGTTGATTTGGCTAACGCACTTTGTAAAGAGATTGACGCTAAATGTAGTTTTCATAACCAACCTTTCGATAGCCTCATTCCTGCTCTTAAATTCCGTCGTTACGATGCTGCTATTTCAGGTATTGATATCACCGAGCAACGTCAGCAACAAGTGAGCTTCACGGATGCGTATTACGATAATGCTGCTGCATTTGTCGCACTAGCAGGGAAAATTAGCGATCAGGCAGCGCTAGCAGGCAAGCGTATCGGAGTACAAAATGGTTCTACGCACCAAAGCTATCTGATTGATCAAATGTCAGGTGTAACAGCAGTCCCCTACGCAAGCTACCAAGATGCGTTCATTGATATGCAAAACGGTCGTATTGATTCGGTATTTGGCGACACAGCGGTTGTTGCTGAATGGTTTGAGAAAAACGACAAGCTTGCATTTGTTGGCCAACCAGTAACGAACGCAAAATACTTCGGTAATGGTTTTGGTATCGCAGTAAATAAAGATAACCAAGCCTTGGTTGATCAACTAAACCAAGCGCTGAAAACAGTAAAAAGTAATGGCCAATACCAAGCCATTTTCGATAAATACTTCGCGAAGTAATAGGTGTTGATATGTTAGTACCTGAATTTCTCTCGGGATATAGCGCAGCCCTACTTTCGGCAGGTTGGGTAACCATCAAGCTGTCATTGGTTAGCGTACTCGTCGGCTTGGTATTAGCAGTCATGTTTGCAGGTGGTGAAATGTCTCGCCACCGCTTTATCGCTTGGCCAACGACAGCCTTAGTAACGGTATTGCGCGGCTTACCTGAATTGTTAGTAGTCTTGTTTATCTTTTTTGGCTCAACCCAAATCTTATTTTTACTGACAGATCAATATATTGAAGTCAGCCCTTTTATCTCTGGTGTTATCGCTTTATCGCTTATCTTTGCAGCTTATGCATCACAAACATTGCGTGGGGCATTAAAAGCAGTACCTGTAGGTCAACGTGAAGCTTACCGCGCATTAGGCATGCACCCGCTTCATGGTTTTATTCGGATTGTACTGCCGCAGGCAATACGCCACGCCTTACCCGGTTTGACCAACCAATGGCTCGTGTTACTCAAAGATACAGCACTGGTTTCTTTGATCGGTGTAACTGATCTGTTGAAACAAGCGCAATTAACTTCTGCCGCCACACACGAAAGTTTTACTTGGTATGCCGCTGCCGCTGCCATTTATCTTATCATCACGTTAATCACACAACGTGTCGTTAAACAATTAGACAATAAATTTAGTGCACAGGGCTTTTCACAAGGAGTTAAAGCATGAATGAACAACACATGTGGCAACTCGCAGATGGGTTATTAACCAGTCTTGAACTAACGGCCGTGTCTTTAGTCGTGGGTTGCCTTTTGGCTATTTTGATGACCATCACACTCATTGCTAGAACACCCGTAGTGCATTGGATAAGTCGCGCTATTATTACCCTGTTCACAGGTACGCCTCTACTGGTACAAATATTCTTGATCTATTACGGTCCAGGTCAATTTGATGCTATCCGTGAAAGCATTGCATGGCACTGGTTAAGCCAACCATGGTTTTGCGCCATGTTAGCCCTAGCTTTAAATACTGCCGCCTATAGTACCCAACTTTTCCATGGCGCCTTTAAAGCGATTCCTCACGGGCAGTGGGAAGCATGCAAAGCACTAGGAATGGAGAAGCTCGCGACACTCGGTGTGCTCTTACCCTACGCAATCCGCCGTGCTATTCCAGCCTACTCCAACGAAGTGATCTTGGTTTTTAAGGGCACATCACTGGCAAGTACTATTACCATCATGGATCTCATGGGCTATGCGCAGCGTATTAATGCTCAAACTTATGATACTTTGACCGTGTTTGGTTTAGCGGGAGCATTTTATTTAACCGTTAATGGCATTTTAACGCTTATTTTCCGCCAAGTAGAAAAGCGTGCCCTCGCTTTTGAAACGGCATAAAACCATTACCGTAAACTGCTATTTTTAGCGCTTTAGCCTGAGCAGCATCCATTGGGTGCTCGCTCAATCATTTAGAGCTTTCACCCTAGCCCTTCCCATCTCTATTCTCTTATCTATCCCCCCTAAAAAAACGTCATTTAAAACACCTTTCTAATCGATTTTATTATTACATTTCATTCTATTAGTAACACAAGCTGTCTTTTTCATGACCTTGCTCGCATTTACATACCCTCGTGGGATAACAAAGAATCCCTACATCACATAAATACATATCAGCACACATTTATATGAAACCAATATCACCAAATGTCTATAATCAATAAAGCTTTAGTATTTTTTTCATGGACGATATATGAAAGCAGCCTTATTACGCTTTTTAGCACTACTACTGCCGTTACTCATCATCACCACAACGATCACTTTGTATATCTATAACGAAGACATACAGCAGCTTGAACAAGGGATCAAAGACAGAGAGTTAGGCAGACAGCAATCCTCAATGCAGATGACACAACTGCACTTTAGCCCTATTGTGAGCGATTTGCAGCTGTTAGCGCTTAAAGTAAAAGATCTAAACATAAGCAGTACGCTTTCTTCTGATGAAAAACACATCATTACCGAAGACTTTAAACGCATTATCGCTACCCGCGATTTCTACGACCAAGTTCGCCTACTTGACAGTAATGGGCAGGAAATTATTCGCGTCAATAACCATAATGGTGAAGCGGTCGTATTACCTGACTCTGAGCTGCAAGACAAAAGTAGCCGTCCATATGTTCAAAAAGCGTTAAAATCACCACCTGATAGCTTATACACTTCACAATTTGATTTAAATATCGAAAATGGTCGTATCGAATTACCCAAAAAACCCACACTGCGCTTCATTACCCGTATAGCTATTAATGGTAACGACTGGTTAGTTTCTCTTAATTATTTAGGCATGACATACCTGTCACACCTTAATAAAGAGTACAGCTGGAAAAATAGTGATCGCTGGCTAGTTAATGGCAACGGAAATTGGCTACTCGGGCCTGACGAGTCAAGTTCATGGCTGTTTATGGACAATGTAAACGCCGAGAACGACTTTAATGCTCAGTATCCCGTGGTTTGGGAAAGTATTCTGGAGCACCAACATGGTCAGGTAACTGTTAACGGTTTCCTCTACACCTACTCACGCTTGTTTGCTGATGAGACACCCAAAAGCAAAGAGCTATATACGCTGCCTTTCGGCGGAACAGATTTACCATGGACTATTATTTCGAAAATAAATCTTAACGATGCCGTCACCGCCATTTCATTTACGCCAGATAGGATCATTAAATTTGCCTTATCAGGCGCACTCATTGTTGCATTGCTTTCTGGTTGTTTAGTGATGGCTTGGCATTTATCGCGTCGTCTACAACAAGAAACAGTGCTAAAACAACGTTCTGAAGATCTCGCCCATCAATATGAAACCTTAGTTAAAACAACACCAAATGGATTAATAACACTCGATTATGAGCAACGAATTACTAAAATGAATCCCGCCGCTGCACAAATACTTCAAGTCATCAGTGACGATGTTATCGGTAAGCCAATTAACAAACTGAAATTAGGTGTGCGTGCACGTAGACAAATCAATGAGCTTATAGAGAGCATTAAACAATCGGCTGAAATGGGCAGCCTCGCTCCAGTAAAGTCGCAAGTTAAACTTTCAGCAACACGTAGACAGTATTTAGAAATAGTCGGGGTTGAAACGCAGTACAGCAATAGTAAGGAGATACTGCTAACTATTCGTGATGTGACTTCTTGGGTGAAACGAGAATTAAAACTCAAAAGCCTTTCTAGAGCCTTAGAACAAAGTAACGACACAGTATTAATCACTGACTGTCGCGGCATTATTGAATATGTTAACCATTCCTTCGAAGAGCTATCGGGCCTGAAAGCCAAAGAACTGATTGGGTCACAATCAGAACCTTTAATGAAGAATACGCTTGGCTCATTACACGATGTGCGTAGCATTCAGAATCAGCTAAAAACAGGCCAAACGGTTCACCGTATTGTAGCGCGTGAACGAGGTGACAATACATTCTATGAAGAGAAAACCATATCGCCAATACGAAATGAACGCGGGAAAATCAGTCATTATATTTCAACAGGTAAAGACATTACTGAGCGAGTGTTATTTGAAAGCCAACTCCATAAGCTCGCACACTACGACGCACTAACAAGCTTACCAAATAGAACACTCTTCTATCAGCAGCTTGAAACAGCAGAGCAACAAGCCAAGCTCACTGACGCGCCGCTTGCACTGCTAAATATCGATTTAGACCTCTTTAAACAGGTCAATGATTCGCTAGGTTATGATTTAAGCGATCAAGTTTTAATCATTGTGGCAAAACGCATCCGTAGTACATTACGTGATAACGATATTCTCGCGAGACTTGATGGGGATGAATTTTCTATTTTAATGAAATCGCATGTCACGCCAGAAAATATCACCCAACTTGCAGGCCGATTACTTAGCACAATAAGTAGCTTAATTTCAATTAACAGCCAAGAATTATGGCTAAGTGCAAGTATTGGTATTGCTATGTACCCAGAAGACGCACAAAGCCATGACGCTTTAGTAAAAAGTGCCGATATCGCCTTATCCCGTGCCAAGCACGATGGTCGAAATCAAGCAAAATTCTTCACGCAGCAAATGGCGGTCGATACCAATAAACTACTTTCTTTAGAAGGTGAACTTCGCCGAACCCTAGGCACGTCACGCTACACTCTATTTTATCAACCTAAAGTCTCTGCGGGTAATCACCAACTATGTGGTATTGAAGCGCTTCTTCGATGGACTGATGACGCAGGGAAGATCCAGCCACCTAATGAAGTGATCCCGATCCTAGAAAGCTCAGGTCTTATCATTGATGTCGGCGAACAGCTAATATACGAATCGTGTAAACAGCTTAAACAATGGCAATCACAGGGCCATTATTTTAACTACGCGTTAAATATCTCTGCGCGCCAATTACTCAACTCCAATATTGTCGACACTATGCATAAAGCGATTACTGAGTCTGGCTGCGATCCTCACTACTTAGAGATAGAAATAACCGAAAGCGTCGTCATGTCCGATGTACGTGCAGCCTTTGACAAATTAGTAAAATTAGAAGCGCTAGGAGTGCGTATTGCGATTGATGACTTTGGAACTGGCTATTCTTCACTTGCTTACCTCAGCCGCTTCCCGATCCATATCCTCAAGGTTGATCGTGAATTCGTGAAAGAGCTCCCCATGAATAAGGACAGCATCACCATTACCCGATCTATCATTGAGCTGGCTCATAACTTAAATATTGATGTTGTTGCTGAAGGCGTCGAGAACATTGACCAAGTTAAGTTCCTCGAAACCATCGGCGTTGAAGAATTCCAAGGGTTCTACTTTGGCAGACCTATGCCATTAGCCGATTTTGAGCGAACCTGTCTAAATGTGCCACAAAAGGAAGATAGCACCATTAGTTAGCGACATAACCTAGAGGTTCAACAAAAAAACGATTAAGATAAAAGTGTCAACGATTAACCGGCATTCTGGGATACCTATGAGCTTTAGCGATTATTTAGATGACTTTATTAAGCAGCGTGACCAAAAAGGCACTGCGGCCCCCTCTTCTAACCGCGCTGCTTTTCGTCAACAACAAACAGTTGCAGACGCAACAAGCCAGAGTATTGCGCGAGAAGCGCTGGCCAAGTCACAAGAAGATGCATTCACACGTTCTTCAATCGAAACAAAAGAAGACCATTACCGTGTGAACGGTCGCTGTGTGACGCAGAATGAAGCTCAAGCGATTGCACAATTACGCGTTCAACCAACGCCTGTAAACACAAATCGCATTGCTTACATTCAGCAACTTCGAAAAGAGTTGCACTTAAAAAAACGCAGTTAGTGCTCTAGCTATTGTTTTTATAAAGCCTATAAAAAGCCACGTACGTCGTGGCTTTTTTGTACTCTCAATTTCACCTTCATAACTAAGCGATTTCCTCTTCTTATTTGCTATTAATGACGGACAAAATGCAATCGTTTGCTCTGACTAAAAATTAGCATTTTGCTGCTAAATGAATCCTTCATTATTTTTATTCACTACCAGTCATTGTTCACTTAATAATCTATTTATGCCTGGTTTGAAACTTATAAAAGGGCGAAATAGAAATAGTTGAAAAAAATATTAAAGAAAAAAACAATAAAACCACGTTTTTTATATTCAATGATGATTCATATTTGTTGCACTTGTTACAATAAAGCTAAATTTATTAACGCTGAGATTAATTAGCTGAATTGCAGGTTAAGAGATTATCGATAAAATAAAGCCCGCAATTAACTGCGTAACCAACCAAAAACCTAAACCATTGAAAGTAAAGAGGTATATTATATCTGTATATATTCCAGCACTGGTCTTGGGAAAATACATTTAAGAATACGCAATATAGAGCTTATTACGAGTTAGATAATTGAAACGGCAACTGCTTTCTACAAAACACCTAAGTTAATAGTGAATAAATCGCTGCAAGTTTACTGCATTTTTTTACATAAACACGGTGACTGCTACACTAATAATGACCATTAGGCAAGATAGGCAGGGTCACTTTTTGCCGCTAAAATTGGTCCTTAAGAAAAGTATGACAAAGAAAACATTATGAACTCACTTATTCAAATAAATGAGCTTGAATCAATGCTCATTGCGATTATCGTGCTTTTTCTCGGCTACTTTATAAATAGCAAAGTAAAGGTTCTACGCAAATATAATATCCCTGAACCAATCGTAGGTGGCTTAATCGTTGCTATCTTCGTTGCTATTATGCATGCACAAGGTGTCGATATCGCTTTTAAAGTTCCTTTGAAAGACACATTAATGCAGATGTTCTTTGCAACCGTTGGCTTAGCAGCAAGCTTCAAACTTCTTGCGCAAGGCGGTTCACGTGTATTTCTGTTTCTTGCATTAGCAACAGCATTCATCATCATCCAAAATGGTGTGGGTGTTGGTTTAAGTTCGCTATTAGGCTTAGACCCACTATTAGGTCTTATTGTTGGCTCCATCACGTTATCTGGTGGTCACGGCACGGGCGCAGCATGGTCACAAACATTTGCTAGTGAATATGGTCTCCATACATTAGAGCTGTCTATGGCTTCTGCGACATTTGGCTTGATCATGGGTGGTATTATTGGCGGCCCAGTGGCCCAACGTCTGATCAATAAATTTAACCTAAAATCAGCGTTTGGTGATGGTCAGAAGCATCATATCGAACATCCAGATCTGGTGACTTACAGCGATAAAGAAGAAGACCGTATTACATCTAAAAATACGATTGAAGTACTCTTTATCTTACTGATCTGTGTTGCAGGTGCTTCACATGTCAAAGATCTGGTCGATAGTTTTGGTATTAACTGGCTACGTATCCCTGACTTTGTGTACGCCCTCTTTATTGGCGTATTCATTACTAACGTTTGTGAAGGTACTAAAGTCTATAAAGTAAACCGAGAAACTGTTGATGCCCTTGGTACGATCTCGCTCTCCCTATTCCTTGCGATGGCACTAATGAGCCTACAGCTATGGGAATTAATGGAGTTAGCACTGCCTATGCTTATTATCCTGGCAGTACAAACACTGTTCTTAGGCCTATTCGCATACTTTGTGACATTCCGTGTAATGGGTTCAAGCTACGATGCTGCGATTATCGCAGGCGGTCATTGTGGTTTTGGCATGGGGGCGACACCAACAGCAGTGATGAACATGGGATCATTAGTATCGCGTAACGGTCCATCACCTCAAGCCTTTATGGTTGTACCTATTGTCGGTGCCTTCTTTATTGATATTGCCAACCTGGTTGTCTTACAAGGCTATATCAGCTTTATTCAATAAAAGTTAGTCATTCACTTTGTTGCTAAAAGCGTGCCTTTTATAAGGCGCGCTTTTTTGTATCTGTACATTTTGGCTACTGACGCATGCTAACGTTACTGCCAAACATGATGTTTGCAGCTATGCTTATATATGTTCACAGGGGTGCGTTTAAACAAAGCGATGTCAATAATAAACATAGTTATAGTTATACCTATCAGGCACGTAAGTGTTCGGGTTATTGCATAGCGAAAATGCCCCGCGACTTATGAGATTGGTATAACCTTCCCGATAGTATGTTTTACGGAGTAGCGATAATGTTAGATGATAATCACGCTCTTGCGATCGAGTTCCCTGAACATCAAAATACAATCCACCAACTTAAAATGGCCAATGCTAATTTCAAATCGATGACTGACAGGTACCACAAATTAGACCATGCAATAAGAGGGTTAGAAAACCAAAACCTCCCTATTGGGGATACCAGCTTTAGTCAAATGAAGCTCGAGAGAGCACAGTTAAAAGATCAAATATTTCAAATCATTGGCCAAGCAGGGAAATAGTAGAAACGGAATACAGAGGCAAGATGCTTCGGCTTAAACAATTTTAACTTTAGTTGTAACATTATATTTTGATGAAACGGGCTAATAACACAGGATCGAATCAACATTGCCAGCTAACCATTTACGCTAGTTGGCTTTTTTTTCAGTAAGACTCACCATCCCTACAATGAAGATAATATTACAATTGTAACATTGTATGTATCTGTCACTTTTGCACTTCTTTTATTGGTAGAATCCGCGCGCTTAAAACGAATATTCAACTTTTGTTGAAAATGGTTAATTTTTTTAGAGCTGTTTTGGATGCTTAACCTTAAGCCGTCCGTAGCGTGTATTGAGAGTAATAATGAAAAAGTTTGATAGAGCTATGCAAATCCTAGTAGCAGGATTTTGCATTAACTTATGTATGGGTATTCTATACGCGTGGAGTGTATTCAAAAAAGCCTTGGTTGTAGATTTAGGCTGGTCAAATGCTGATGCGTCTATGCCTTATACCGTTGCCATCATCACCTTTGCTCTATCACTTTTAGTTGCTGGTATCTTGCAAGACCGCATGGGTCCACGTCGCGTTCTTATCATGGGCGCAGTAATGGTTGGCCTAGGTATGATTGCATCAAGCTTTGCAACAACCCCTCTTATGCTAGTGCTTACTTTCGGTGTGCTAACAGGTTGTGGTATCGGCTTTGGCTACGCATGTCTAAGTCCTGCTGCTATGAAGTGGTTCCACCCTTCTAAGAAAGGCCTTGTTAATGGTCTTATCGCTGCTGGTTTTGGTCTTGCGGCTGTTTACCTAGCTCCGCTAACCTCTTCACTGATCGCGCAATACGGCATCAACACTAGTTTCCTTATCCTAGGCTGTGCGGTTCTTATTATTGCAGTGCCACTAGCTTGTACAATTAACAACCCACCAGCAGGCTACACGCCAGCACTTCCAGCAGGCCTTTCTGGCGATGCAGCGAAAGCAAGTAAGCCAGTAGATATCAACTGGCGTGGTATGCTTAAAACACCACAATTTTACTCTCTATGGTTGATGTACGCGCTAGCTTCTTCTGCTGGCCTAATGATCATCGGTAACATTACGTCTATTGCCTCTCTACAAGCTGATATTAGCGACGCCGCTTACCTGGTGGTAATCCTTGCTATCTTCAACTCTGGTGGCCGTGTTGCTGCAGGTATTCTTTCTGACAAAATCGGTGGCGTTAAAACTCTGATGCTTGCTTTCATTATGCAAGGCATCAACATGGTAATGTTCGTTACCTTCAAGAGCGACTTCACACTAATGATTGGTGCTGCTGTGGCAGGTGTGGGTTACGGTACGCTACTCGCAGTATTCCCATCTATCATCGCTGATTTCTACGGCCTTAAGAACTATGGTGCTAACTACGGTGTACTTTACACCGCTTGGGGTATCAGTGGTTTCATCGGTCCTGTACTTGCAGCTGTAGCAGTAGATACTACTGGTACTTACACAATGGCATACACCATCTGTGCAGCTATGGTCGGTGTGGCTATCTTCCTATCGTTCATCACTAAACCAGTAGATGCTGAAGCGCTAGAGAAGAAACTGGCTAACGCATAATCTGATTACTCTGTGGCTACATAGTTATTTAATTATGTAGCTAACAGTAAAAAAAAGCCCAAATACTATAAAGCATTTGGGCTTTTTTAATCGCTACATTTAATAGCGTTGATTAGAAACGATTTGCAAAAGTCAGTGCGAAAGCTTGGCTATCATATACCGCATTAAAAGCATTGCTATTAAATGACGCGTCAGCATAAACATACTTGACGCCCATATCCCACTGCTTATTCAGCTTATAATTGACACCACTCTCAGCTTCTATATAGCTGTCTGTCGACCATTTCTGATACTGCCCTTTAGCAATCAGTGACAATTTATCTGTTATCTCATAATTAAACTTCATCGCTAGATTGGGCATTAGGCGCCAACTATCTTCTTTTGCATAATTCCCACCATTCTTATCATCATCCATTTGAAACGATAAAAGGTGTGAATATAAGCCAAGACCAAAATCGGCATATAACGCATCAAATGGCTGATAACCTTTATATAGAGTGGCACCTAGCTTAATATGTTGGAAATTAGCAAGAACGTCTTGTCCTTTGTTGTATTCATTTTTCCCTAGTTTTTGATCTTTAGCTATCACACCGCGTTCACGAGAATCTGTGCTATTCAAATAAATTTCTGCGTGGTTATCATTATTCAAATCACGTTGGTAGTTCATATAAACAAATGGCTTAAACTCTCGGTCGAATTCAGGATCATCTTTAAATGCTTGTCCCGCTACTAAAGCGCCACCATTTGTTGTATGCGCACCAAGGCCTAGCTCAAAACGACTATCATATTGTATCGGTAATATTGGATGAACACCTCGCTCGGTACGTTCAGAATTAAAAGCTGCATTCTTAATTTTTATATTAACACCAACACCACCATCAACCGCCATTGATCCAACTTGGATATTTTCATCAAAATAGGGTGATACAAAATATTGATTAACTAAAATTGAAATACCCGCCGAAGCCATAACATCATCAACATGGTGACGTTTACCATGCACACGACTGTAAGCAACAAACGCCGCTGCACCATACGCAGGAATACCCCATGCTGATCCATAACGAGATTGTAGAAACGCTGCACCACTAAAAGCCGCTGCTGTATGCCCCGAAGGGAAAGAGCTGGTTCCAACTTCATTGGGACGCTGGCGTTCTGTTGATTTTTTTAGACCTTCAACAATCGTTGCACTAGCAATTGTTGAATACGTCACTTGCTTTGCACCTTCCCAATCATCATACATCCAAGCTGCAAATAATCCTGTGGCTGGCACTAACATTTGCAATACATCTCCAGCAACAACAATATCATCTTGAACGGAAGTATTTATTTGGTTTGAAGCAATAGCCTGTGGATTAGCTGACAGCGTTACTGCCACCCCTACAAGTAAAGAAATAACTGTTTTTTTCATTTTAATTTTATATTAGGTTTAATTATTATAGAAATAATTCTCTTACTGCATAATACGATAAAGAAAAATCTATTCATTGCCAAGGTGGTGAATATTACAAGAGAGCCATACAAATAAACAAGCTAAATTTAGCTTTGACTGTGTTTTAAATTGACAATCTGCTCATATAACACTCACGCGTAATAGCTCGCACGCTTAACGCCATATAAATACCCAACCATTAGCATATCTTTATTTAAAAAATACTAGACCTTGACCTTTTTAAGTTATTTCTAAGTCAGTTTTATTAAGATATTGGCCATCTTTTCATACTTATATACGTTAATTATAGGAAGTCCCGCCTATTAATCAGCTAGTATTAAGTAACACATAACTGTTTCTGTCGTTGATTTTAAGACTGCCATCACTACCTATTTAGAGTTAACCTCTCGCATTGTTATAAATGCTAAATCACTATTAAAGTTAATAACCTCTTTCATTTTTAATACGATTCTTAAACTTCTTAAATAGTCTGTTGTCACCGCATTGCCTCAGTATCAATGTTAATAACTGATACCCGATGAATCAGTCATTATTAAATAGCTGTTAGCAGCCAAGCATAATAATAATTTCGACAGGAATTTAGGAATGGCTATGAAGTATAATAATTACAGAAATAAACGGTTACTTTGCGCGATTATTTCCTCAAGCCTCTTTTCAACAACACTGGCTTTTGCAGAAATATCTCATCAACCCAACCCCGAACCTTCTCCTCCCCCCAGCAACTCACTAAAAGGCGTAGCTCCCCCAGAAGTACCAGGAATTGAACGCTATGTTAAAGACAAAAAAGCGGCAATTAAGCTTGGTAAAGCCCTATTTTGGGACATGCAGGCCGGTAGCCAGGGTCAAAGCTGTGGTTCGTGTCACTTCAGTGCGGGGGCGGATAACCGAGTCAAAAACCAAATAAGTCCAAGCGTTTTGCATGAACGCGATGAAATGGCTCGTAAATACAATATGCCGAGCTTTCCATATATGGGTTCAGGCAGTGACGGTGGCCCTAATTACACTTTGACTAGCGATGACTTCCCTCTTTACCGACTTGCCGATGAGAAGAATCGTAACTCAGAGATTCTGTACGAAACTGATGATGTCATTTCATCACAGGGCGTATCTCCAACTGAATTTGTTTCACTCTCCTTTTTTGGTCATGAAGAAAAGTGTAAAAACGTAGAAGATGTCTTCCACGTCAATGGCGTTAATACCCGTAGGGTTGAGCCACGTAATACACCAACGGTTATCAATGCCGTCTTCAACTTCCGAAACCTATGGGATGGCCGTGCAAATAATGTCTTCAATGGTGTCGATCCCTTCGGGCAGCGAAATACAGAAGCTAAAGTTCTGCGGTTTGATTTGAAATATGGCCGTATTGAACATGAAACGGTTAACCTGAAAAACTCAAGCTTAGCATCGCAAGCCGTTGGCCCTGCCGTTGATGAGTTTGAAATGGCTTGTGGTGGTAAAACCTTCCCTCATATTGGTCGCAAACTGCTTAACACGACACCATTAGCGCTTCAGCTCGTTGATCCAAAAGACAGTCAACTCGGCTGGTTATCTGCTTACCCTGCCAAAGGACTTAAAACAGATTATCGCACCTTGATTATGGATGCGTTTAATCGCGAATATTGGATGAGCCCAACAGGTAAAAATGGATTTAGCCAAATAGAGGCTAACTTCTCTTTATTTTGGGGACTCGCGATCCAGCTTTATCAAAGTACGCTTATATCTGATGATACCCGTTTTGATCGCTTCTTAGATGGCGACCAACAAGCACTTTCCATTGCTGAAAGGCGTGGACTCGGCGTCTTCTTTGGTCAAGGTCTGTGTGTACGCTGTCATGGTGGCTTAGCGTTTACAGCAGCTGCACAAGAGATAATTCCTGAAAATTTCCGTGCCGAACTTGTCGACCGGATGATCATGAGTGACAACAATAAAGCACTTTATGATACAGGTTTTTATAACATTGGTGTTCGACCAACAGAGGAAGATCTAGGCTTAGGTCGTTTAGATCCCCACGGTTATCCACTTTCATTTACACGTCAGCTACAACAAGGACTGGATGGGCAACATGTTCCAGATGACTTCGATGTTGATAGTGATAAATTTGCTGTTGATGCAGGTGTACCCGCAGGCAAAGACGAAACCAATGCAATTGATGGTGCCTTTAAAGTACCAGGGCTGCGTAATGTCGAGCTAACAGGGCCTTTCATGCATAACGGCAGCATGTCTACATTGAAGCAAGTTGTAGAGTTCTATAATCGTGGTGGTAATAGCCGAGACTTACCTGACGGCTCTAACACAACAGCTTATGGCGATACCAATACCAATCGTGACCGTGACATTAGGCCGCTGGGGCTTAATGAGCAGCAAATAGCCGACCTTGTTGCTTTCCTTAAAGCCTTAACCGATGAACGTGTTCGCTGGGAGCAAGCCCCATTTGATCACCCTCAACTGTACGTAGCAAACGGCCATGTCGGTGATGAACACGCGGTCTCGGTTAACCATGAAGGACGAGCAGAAACAGACTGGCTTGAGATCCCAGCTGTTGGTGCAGATGGACGCGCAGCGAAAGGCTTACCTGCACTAGAACCATTTCTAACCGCCAGCACCGTAGAGCCTATACCTAACGGCCCTAAAGCTATTGATGACAGTGCAACAGGCCCGTATTATCAGGCGATTACAGTTAATGTGCTTGATAATGATATATCAGATTTACCGCTTGATATTGGCTCAGTAGAAATTATTGATAAGCCAACATCAATGACAGGTAAGGTGATTAATCATCTTGATGGTAATCTGACTTATAAGGCGAACAAAAACAAAGATGTGACGATCACTTACCGAGTAAAAGATACAGCAGGTAATGTATCTAACACCGCGACGATTCAAATTAAAACGCACTGGTAATACCAACCTGACTCACTGAGCATCAGGTTATGCTAGAGAAGATTAAGCCGCTGATGAATACCACCAGCGGCTTAATTATAGGAGGAAGAATATTCATCGTCAGGTTACGGATCAGATTAAAACTCTATGCCCTTTCGCGCTTTCAAACCAATATGTAAACCATGCTTAATGCAATCCACCCGTGATACCGTATCTGCGTATTCTCGTAACTTTCTGTGTGCCGCCCTACCCGTTAAAATGACAGATTGATTAGCAGGGCGTGCTTCAAAAGCTGCTAGCATTTCATCAACATCAAGGTGTTTACGCGCCACCATATAAGTCACTTCATCAAGCAGTAACACATCAATATTAGGATCACGTAAAAAAACTAACGTTTGTTGCCACACTTCGCGGGCACGAATGCGCTCTCTTTCAGCACAGTAGCCATCTTTAAATGAACACCCGGTGTTCATTGTTACCACTGGAACACCTAACTGGATTAAGACATTTCGCTCACCGCTTTCAGCATCACCTTTTAAATACTGCACTACCGCACAGCCTTGGCCATGCCCCAAAGCACGGAAAATCATACCAAAACCTGAGCTGGTTTTTCCCTTACCATTACCTGTTAATACCAAAACACGGCGTGTATCCTTAATAGCAAGGTCTGACTTTTCATGCACTTTTACTTTCATGGCTTTATGACGCGCAGTTTGTTGTGCCAGCTGATTTTTTTCTTTAATTGTAAGCATAACTTACCTTTTGATTTCATTTCGAATCAATATATCAATTTACGTCTAAGTGGAGCAAGAATACTGAAGCGCTAACTCTAATCGTCTGAATATATTAGACAATTATGATAATACCCAATAAGTATTAATCACAAGGAATTGCTTTAAATAAAACCAATTTTTCAACCACGCCGATCCATTCACATCCCATTAATACAAGGCATTAAGATTACACAAGCCTAAATCACCTATTTACAAAGTTAATATAAAATGTGTACGCATAATTATAAGGTAACCCCTGCTCATACATAGCATTAAAAAGCGCTTTTTATTAATAACTTACACTAGAGGGAATAACGTGTTTAAATCTATTAAAACACGAATCGCAGTCAGTGCCGGCCTAGCAATGGTATTCACACTTAGCATTGCAATGGCTTTTACGACATCTTCATTTAGTAACGTACAACAACAAATTACCGCACAAGTCTCTGAACAGCTGACTCAAGCAACCAAAGACAACTTACTCGCAACCGCAAAAGAGCAAAGTAACACGTTAAATAGCCAACTAGCGCCAGTGCTTGCAAACTTAGATCAATTACAAGCGATGCTTGAATTAAGCAGCACCGCAAATGCGAGTGCAGATCTACTTGTTGATCAGTTTATCGCTGGCTTAAAAACACAGAATGAAAGTGTTTTTGCCGGTTACATGGTTTGGGAAGACAAAGTATGGAGCGATGCAACAACCGCTAACGGTATCGCTTCAGTCAACGAACAAGGTTATTTATCGCCATTCTTCTCTCCAACACCTTCTGGCGGCTTCGAGCCAGCAGCAATGGCCTCGTTCCGCAACCAAGCATTAAATAACAATGGTGAACGCATTGATGAATGGCACTTAGCGCCATTCGAGTCTGGTCAAACTTTTGTTATGGAACCGTATTACTACGATGTACGTGGTAACAAAGAACTGATCACAACCATCAGCCAGCCGTTAAAAGTGAATGGCAAAATCGTTGGCTCATTAGGTTTCGACTGGTCGCTTGCTGAATTCCAAGGCCAAAGTGAACAGCTTGCTCGCAAGCTATATCAAGGTCAGGGCGATATAATGATTACCTCATGGGACGGTAACATTATGGCGCACAGTAAAAAGGCGTCTGATGTAGGCCGTAAAGTCTCTGGCCAGACTCAACAGCAATGGACTAACATCCAAGCGCTTGCATCATCCAATCGCAACGAACTACTCACCATCGGTGACGAAATGGTTGCTGTTTCTTCTGTAAATACAACAGGAAATCCTTGGGTTGTTATTGTATCTATTCCTTCAGAAATCTTAGTAAAAGACGTCACAAACTTTACGGCTTGGAGTGAAGCACAAAGTGAACAAGCGATCTCAAAAGGCATTCTGGCAGGCGTATTAGCCGCAATCGCCGGCATTGTTGCTATGTTCGTACTCGCGACCCGTATTGGTAATATTATGGCTGAACTGGTTGATCGTATGCGTGATATTGCTGAAGGCGAAGGTGATTTAACCCACCGTATCCAAATTAATAGCGCAGATGAAACGGGTCAATTAGCACAGTGGTTTAATACTTTCCTTACTCGTATGCAAGAAACACTGCGCCACGCAACATCAACGGCTGAAAGTGTAGATACTCACGCAAGTGAAGGTCGTATTAAAGCTGATCAAGCCAAAGAAAAATTAATGACTCAGCTAAATGAAGTGAATTCATTAGCCACTGCCATTAACGAGATGAGCGCAACAGCACAAGAAGTAGCAAACTCTGCAGTACAAGCAGCAACGGCAGCTAATCAAGTTCAAACCAGCAGCCAAGATGGCATCGCTAAAATGGACTATGCTGCGACATCAGTCACCCAACTGGCTGAGCGCATTCACAACGCACAAGACCAAATTCAAAGTCTAGCCGCTTCAAGCGCCGCTATTCAGAGCATCTTGTCTGAAATCGGTGGTATTGCCGATCAAACTAACCTACTTGCTCTTAACGCCGCAATTGAAGCCGCGCGTGCTGGCGAATATGGTCGTGGCTTTGCCGTTGTAGCCGATGAAGTACGTAACTTGGCAAACCGTACTCAAAAATCGACCGAAGAGATTCAAGGCATGCTGGCTCGTCTAGAAGACGAAACGCAGTCTATCGTGACCTTAATGGTAGAAAGCCAACAGCAAGCGTCGGACACACGTGAAGAAACGCAAGCCGCGCAAATTGCACTTGAAGAAATCAATGCTGCTATCAATGTGATTAACGATATGAATAATCAGATTGCCTCTGCCGCTGAAGAGCAAAGCTCGGTAACTGAAGAAGTGAACCGTAATGTTGTCATCATTAACGAAACAGCAACCGATGCGATGGACAGCATGAATGACTCTGCAGATATCACTATTCGCCTTGCTGATAGCGCAACAGATTTACGTAAAGAGTTAAATAACTTCCGCACCTAAGCTGCTGCTATCATTAAATTTAAAAAATAATAAAAGCCAGTTAACCCTGTTAGCTGGCTTTTTCTTATTAAAGCGCCGTATACCTCAGCAAACTCACCGACTGAATCAAGATCACAACTCTGTTAATTGCCCCGCAAGTTGCAGATAACTTAACGTTAATTTAGATAATCAGCATCTTTTCACTTCTATTAATAACCGTCATAATTACTCCACAAGCCAATCAGTCGCCACGCTTATATAAAAAGTAAGGTACTCATCAAACTTGGTATTTTTTTTAAAAAAACCGCGCTGGTTAGCCAGATTGCTATAAATCAATAATTATAAAGATTACGCAGACATGAATATTACTAAGCCTTTATTTATCATAACCTCCATGGCGCTTCTTGCCGCTTGTGGTGGAGAGTCAGGTGGTGATGCAGACACCCAAAAACCTGTTACTCCCAGCATTCCCGTAGAACCAGAAAAACCTGATGTAACCAAACCTATGCCGCCAGTTTCCCAGCTACGCTTACTGGCAACTGCAGAAACATCGGTGACCTTAGGTTGGCAAGACGCTCACAATGCATCAGGCTACTATGTAAACCGTGACGGCCAACAAATCGCGGTGATCAAACAAGGCTTCCACACATTTACAGACAATGGCTTAACCGCTAATCAAAGCTACCTCTATGAAGTATTAAGCTTTAATGATGATGGTAAAGTGTCTGAACCGATTAGCTTTAAAGCCACACCGCAAGCCAACGATGCGCCTGAGATTACCAGTCAGCCAACGCCTATTGTGTTAGCTGCAGATGCACCTCGTGGTTACTCAGTGAGTCAAATACTCGCGACAGATAAAAACCATGATCCATTGACTTACCACCTTGCGACAGCTGATGCTCAACGTTTCTTTAGCATTAATGAACAAGGGATACTTTCGGTAAAAGCCTCCCCTGTTGAACTGGCCAATAAAGTCATGCGAGTGCTGGTTGAAGTCAGTGATGGATTAAGCGTCTCAACGACCGAGCTGAAACTTGGCTTTATCAGCAAACAACAAAAAGGGGTACATCGTGAGGTGTATACTGGTGCCAACATGCATGGCAACCTTGCTTCGCTTAAAGTCCACCCGACCTACCCGCAAGCCCCTTCTTCGGTCAGCACTGAAGTAAATTTTTCATCACCTCGTAATACCGCAAACTGGTACGGGCAGCGTATGTCTGCCTATATTATTCCGCCTGTTACCGGCGACTATCAATTCTGGATCGCGGCAGATGATGAAGCAGAACTGCTACTCAGTAGCACCACCAGTGAAAAAGACTTCACTAAGATAGCCGCAGCCCCAACGCACACCTCGATCAACCAATGGGATAAAAGTCCTGAACAACAATCTACGCTGATCACGCTCGAAGCGGGCAAGCCTTATTTGTTACGTGCGATAATGGCTGAAGGTGGTGGTGCTGATTTTGTCGATGTCGCTTGGGCCATCCCAGGAAGTGCACGCGAAATCATTACTACTGACTACCTACTCCAGCCTGTTGATACTGAAAACCCAACGGCTATCAGTGGTTTTAACTGGTTGAAAAAAAGCAAAAATGACATTTTATTAGAATGGTTAGCAGCCTCTGACAATGTCGGCGTCGATTACTACGCTGTTTATAACAATGGTAAATTACTCACGACAGTCAATGGGCTAAACCTTGAGTTAACAGGGCTAACAAGTGACACCCGCTATAACATTACCGTTAAAGCCGTTGATAAAGCGGGGAATGAATCTGCCAGCAGTCAAACTGGGGTTATTATCATTAACGATATTATCCCACCATCGCCCGTCAATCAGGTTACACTGACCAATATCAGTCACGATAGCTTGACGGCTAACTGGGTGGCACCTGACGACGCGCGCCAAGCTAACCTACTCTACAGAATTTATGCGAATGGCAAACTTGCTGGCCAAACCTATGCCACTCACTACCCACTAACGGCACTCGAGGCAAACCAGCTCTATAAAATCCAAATTGAATCCATCGATGCAGCGGGTAATAGCAGCGCGTTATCAAATGAGCAACAAGCCACGACATTGGATCTCGCAGCAGGTACACCGACCTTTAACTATGCTTCTTATACGTTTGCTTTTGCTAACAATAGCCTCGCTAACAGTCAAGTGGGGGCACTTTCTTATACCAGTAACAACCCACCAGTCTTTAGCATTGAATCAGGTAACAATGATGGTTACTTCGCTATCGATGACCAAGGCAATATCAAGATCGTAAAAGCACTTTCCACGACAACAGCTGCCAATACGCCAAGCTTCTTGCTCACAGTTCAAATTAAAGATGGTGCTTTAAGTACCACATCAAAAGTTAAAATCATTGCTCTTGCCGCTGCGCAACTGCAACAACATGGCGTGCTGCAGCAAGTTTGGACGGGGATTTCTGGCAACTCAATCAACGACATCAACACTCTAGCACCAATTTCATCGCAAGCCGTATTGCCTGAATTTAAAAGTATTGCAGGCATGGGTGACAACTATGGCCAGAAAATCTCTGGCTATTTGCGCGTACCCGAAACAGGCCAGTACAACTTCTGGGTTGCCTCTGACGATGGCAGCGAACTGCGTATTAGTGAAGACCTAACGCCAGAAAAAGGCGTGGTTGCTGCACGAATCAATGGCTATACCTCTATCGACAATTGGAGCAACCACTACCAAGTTACCAAAAACATACAGCTCAATGCGGGTCAGCTTTACTACATTGAAGCCATGCACAAAGAAGGCGGCGGTGGTGACCACTTATCAGTGGCATGGCAAGGGCCAAGTATTACTAAGCAGCTATTAAAAGGGGATAACTTAATCCCGCATAGTAGTCTCTACCCTGCAATGGCAATCATCGAAAATGGTTATCAGAGTGGCTTAACCAGCTATGGCAACCAAATCACTGTTGATTTCTTGCTTGATCAAAGCGCTGTCGATGGCGATGTATGGGTCTATTACGGAGAAAGAGATGCGGGCAATAATGCCCAAGGCTGGCAATACCGCATCAAGCTTAGCGATTTAAGAGAAGGTAAAAACAAAGCAATATTAGACAATATCCTCCCTGGCCGTCGTTACTATGTGCGCATTGAAACCCAAGGTGCAGCGGGAAGTTCATGGACATCAACCCCAGTGATTGTCGATACCGTAGTGATCGATGAAAGCAAGGTAGCAGGTGAAGCACTGCCGCGTTCAATTGCGCTATCGGTCACCCATGAAGGCAAGCAATACGACCTTTCTCTCACCAAGCATTCTGTTCGTTCGCCGCATTATCAGTTACTCACTTACGATGAAAGACGCGAACAACAGTTTATGCCTGTTGTGCCTATGCCCGAAGTACGCACATACCGCGGCGTTGTAGATAATGACCAAACACTCACAGTAACGGGTGTTGTAGATACCAATGGCAAAATGTACCTCTCTTTATGGGGAGGGGATCGCCTTCGCTGGACTCATGACATAAGTATTAAAGATCGCATTAATAAAGATGCGCTGGGTAATAGTGAAATCACCAATGACGAGCTCATCATCGATTTTGATATGCCTGTCATGACAAATAATCGTTTGTACTTGCCACAACCTGGGCTTGATTTTCATAACAATCTAGGGCGGATCACCTTCACGCACAATAACTCTCAGTTCGTTGCCAATGCAGGTAGCAACATCACCAATGCGGTCGCTCAAATGGAAGGGCATATTAATGAACTTGATTATGCTTGGGCGCAAAAAACAGGCCTTCGCTGGGATATTGCTCGATCATTAATTGAAGTAAATGGAGATTCAAGCAAAGCCACCGACCCACGCCCTGCCGCTCGCGATGCTGCAAACTTTTCAATTCAATTTCAAGATCCGAAAAACGGTGGCTATTGCTGGGGCGGTGGCGACTGGGTCGGCTGTGTGGCTAACTACCGAATGAACTGGGGTTTCATCCATGAGATCGGTCATAACTTTGGTTTAGGCCATGGCGAGCAAACCGATAACAACGAACAAATCCAAAACCCATCAACCCATATGGGTAACATGCAGGCATGGAAAACAACGAGTCGCTTACAGCATGGCTCCAAGTTCAAAGCTGCTACAGCGCTTACTGATCCTATGCTACCAGCCACATTTAAAGACTACATCACGGTATATCAAAACGAATCTGGCTCAGTGAATCCACTGGCCAACGACTTTGATGCCAACGGTGAAATATTACACATCAGTCACTTTGACCGCACGACAGCAAAAGGTGGCACAGTTACTCAAGCAGGTAACACCCTGCATTACACCCCACCCGCTGATTTTATCGGTGTCGATCAGCTCCGCTATACGGCAACAGATGGACAATTTGAAACCACAGGCCCAATTCAGATCCAAGTGATCAAGCGCGACATCGCGGGCGATTGGGATCTGGATACCTTAGATGGCAATATCATCAAAGATGGCTCAACTAATCACTACGATTTAACCGCGCCAGATATCGATAAGATCACAGGCAAAGATATTCTCAATGCGCAAGTTTCTGGTCCAATGAATGGCAATGGCCTCACGATTCCATTAATCGCGTCAACCAAGATGGAGAACGATGCGCTTGGCCACGCCTTATTACCACACACTCTCGATCCTGGTCATAAAAGCTTTAGTGCATCGATGTGGTTCAAAATGAGTAAAGCCGATGGTAATAAGCTTTTGATTGGCAAATCTTCAGCTGGCCCCAACAACATGCAGTACGGCGGTTGGGAAATTCGCTCTACTACGACAGGCGTTGAAATGCAGGTCAGTTTCCGTGACCGACTGATGAAAGATAATAAAGTCATCATCAGCCAAGTTGCCTCCATTGATGATGAACAATGGCACCACGTAGCCATGGTAATAGATCGCGAGAACAACAAGCTGCAAGGCTACTTAGATAATGTGATGTTTGAAGGAGACTTACTCGCCAGCCAAGAGCCTATCATGGCGGCGATGAACAGCTCTGGCTACGGTGGTGGTTCACCTTTCAAAGTGGGAGGACATACTGCGGTTGTTTGTGCAGAAAACCAAACCGAGGACTGCCAGATCACCGAGGTTCAAGCATTTGACAGTGTCAAGGTGTACCACAAAGCACTGACGGCAGCAGAAGTATCCGCCTTGTTTTCTCAGTACTAAGCACTAAACATCAAACGGGCTCATCCTCTTGAGCCCGTATTTTCCTGATCAATTCCTGCCAATACCACTCATTTTTAGCTAATAACCTGCTCGATTTCCCACGCAAGCAAAAATACCCGAGCCACCCCCTTCTGTGACTTAGCTCTCACATCTATTATTTGTTCAATATATCTGTATAATTCGCCCGCTATTAATTCGTGCTTTCATTTCTGTTGATTTGGCATATCTGACTAAGCAATTAGCCCACCTTATACCTAGGAAGACTCCTTTGATTTCAACCGCTAACATCACCATGCAATTTGGCGCCGAGCCTTTATTTGAAAATATTTCTGCTAAGTTTGGTAACGGCAACCGTTACGGCTTAATCGGAGCCAATGGATGTGGTAAATCGACATTCATGAAGATTCTTAGTGGTGCTCTTACTCCGAGCTCTGGCAACGTCTCTATTACTCCGGGGCTAAAACTTGGCGTACTAAGCCAAGACCAGTTTGCTTTCGAGCAACACAACGTTATCGACGTTGTGATCATGGGTGACCGTAAGCTATGGGAAGTCAAAAAAGAACGTGACCGCATCTACTCGCTACCAGAAATGAGCGAAGAAGACGGCATGAAAGTCGCAGAACTTGAAAGTGAGTTCGCAGAAATGGATGGCTACACAGCAGAAAGCCGTGCAGGTGACATCTTGCTTCAAGCGGGTATTGAAGAAGAATTCCATTTTGGCCTTATGCAGCAAGTCGCGCCAGGTTGGAAGCTACGTGTGCTACTGGCTCAAGCACTGTTTGCAAACCCAGACATTCTGTTACTGGATGAACCAACCAACAACTTGGATATTCATACCATTAGCTGGCTTGCTGAAGAGTTGAACCAGCGTAAATGTACGATGATCATCATTTCGCATGACCGCCACTTCCTAAACTCTGTATGTACCCACATGGCAGACATCGACTACGGTGAGCTGCGTATTTACCCAGGTAACTACGAGTACTTCCTTGAAGCATCGGGTCTTATCCGTGAACAGCTATTAGCCAGTAATGCAAAAAAAGCGGCTGAAATTAGTGAGCTGCAAGACTTCGTTAACCGATTTGGTGCAAACGCTTCTAAAGCGAAGCAAGCAAGTTCACGTGCGAAGAAAATGGATAAGATCAAGCTAGACGAAGTAAAATCAACCAGCCGAATTAGCCCATCGATTGATTTTGGCGAAGGTAAAAAGCTACACCGCCAAGCACTTGAACTTCAAGATTTAGGCCATGCTTTTGATGACGAGTTACTGTTCGAAAATGGTAACTTACTGTTAGAAGCAGGCACGCGCTTAGCCGTTATTGGTGAGAATGGTGTAGGTAAAACCACCCTACTTCGCTGCTTGGTTAACGATCTAGAGCAAAAAGAAGGCGTCGTTAAGTGGTCTGAAAACGCCTCTATCGGTTACTGCCCGCAAGATAGCACAGCAGATTTCGACAACGATTTAAGCATCTTCGATTGGATCTCTCAGTGGCGCACCACTAAGCATGATGATTTGATGGTTCGCGGTATTTTGGGCCGCTTATTGTTTACCGCTGATGATGCCAACAAGAAAGCGAAGAACTGCTCTGGTGGTGAAAAGAACCGCCTATTGTTTGGTAAATTGATGATGCAAGATATCAATGTGCTCGTTATGGATGAACCCACGAACCACATGGATATGGAAGCTATTGAAGCACTAAACAACGCCCTGAAAAACTACCAAGGCACACTTATTTTTGTTAGCCACGACCGTGAATTTGTTTCATCGCTTGCGACATCAATCATTGACGTAAAAGACAAAAAGCTAGTGAACTTCCAAGGAACGTATGACGAATACCTTGCGCATCAGAAAAAAATGTTAGCAACAGCATAACGTATACTTAAACACTCAAAAGCCGCTGCTCTGTCAGCGGTTTTTTTAAGCTTCAACTCCCTATTAAAGCACAGTAAAAATAATAGATGCATGCTGATATCAACTTTGAAAATAAATCAGACATCTATACCACCCGCCAATATTAACCTCGAAGCATAATTTTTTGACTCGCTCAGCCCTGAACGAAAATAAAAAAAATTAATAAAGTTTCAACAAATGACACAGCGGCATAAAAATGCTAAATAGTACCTACGGTTGTAAATAATAGCCTTGAGCATCCATTTTTTAAAATAAAATGCTACCAAATGCACATTAATGGATATTTCTCAACGACTGGCTAACCGTTAGCAAACACATAGCTGGATACATAACATGAAATTAATATTGAAACTGATCGCCGGTATTGTTGCCGGTATATTACTTGGCTTTTTTGCTCCCGATGAAATCGTGCGCATACTGCTGACCGTAAAAGCCATTGGTGGCCAACTTATCGGGTTTACTATCCCGTTAATCATTCTTTTTTATATCACCAGTGGTATTGCAAGCTTACCGAAAAACTCAGGTAACTTACTGGGTAAAACCGTGGCACTGTCATACGGATCAACGATCATTGCAGGTAGCTTAGCGTTTATTGTTGCTAGCTCTGTTATCACAGGTATTCCTAGCCCAGAGCAAACCACGGTTGATGCAGGCGCTAAACTAACCAGCTTTATTAGCCTAGAAATTCCACCGATGTTTGGCGTAATGACAGCATTAGCAACTGCTTTCTTATTTGGCTTAGGTATCAGTGTTACTAACAGTGTTCGCCTAAAAGAAATTGCCGATGATGGCCGTGGCATCATTGATCTGCTGTTATCGAAAGTTATCATTCCACTACTGCCATTCTATATTTCAGGTATTTTTGCTGAAATGGCAGCAGAAGGAACCGTATTCACGACCCTGAAAACATTTGGTGTTGTCCTAGCGCTGGCTGTGTTCATGCACTGGGTATGGATCACCATTCAATACACAATCACAGGTTTAGCGTTGGGCCTTTCTCCAATCAAGCTGATCAAGAACATGCTTCCAGCATACTTCACAGCTATTGGTACCATGTCTTCTGCTGCAACTATTCCTGTTACCTTGCGCCAAACCAAAAACAATGGTGTTGATGAGTCGATTGCTAATTTCACCATTCCATTGTGTGCCACTATTCATCTGTCTGGCTCCACTATTACGCTAGTCACTTGCTCAACAGCAGTCATGGCGCTTAGCCAACATATTGCCCTGCCTTCATTACTGGAAATGCTACCTTTTATCATGATGCTAGGTATTACCATGATCGCAGCACCAGGTGCGCCAGGCGGCGGTGTTATGGCAGCATTAGGATTAATGGCATCAATGCTTGGATTTGGTGAAGCAGAACTGGCACTGATGATTGCGCTATACATGGCACAAGACAGCTTTGGTACTGCATGTAACATCACAGGTGATGGTGCAATTTCACTTTGGGTCAATAAATTTGCTCAAAAACAACCCACATCAACGGCACAAGTCCAACAAGCTGATTAACAGCATAAGGGCCAAAAGATAAAATCACCATAAAGCCGCTGCACTTCAACTTCAGCGGCTTTTCTATACAATAAGTAAAAAGTTACCACTAAACTCCTCCTCGAATATCTATCATTACTCTACTTAACAGCGCACAAATACGTTAAAATACCGCGCTATTATCTTAGCTCTGAGCCTTTTATCTTAATGACTACTGCCACAACGCCAGCCAACTTCACGGAACTTGGCCTTATTTCACCTCTTTTAAATCGATTAACTGAGCTGGAATATCAACAGCCAACCCCTATTCAAGCGCAAGTTATCCCAAGTGTATTAATAGGACGTGACTTAATTGCAGGCGCTAACACTGGCTCGGGTAAAACAGCCGCTTTTGCATTGCCTATTTTGCAACACCTTGCGACACAGAGTGATCGTTCTTCTGGCGGAAAAGGTAACTACGTTAGTGGACTAATTTTGGTTCCTACCCGTGAACTTGCTAAGCAAGTTGCTGATAGCATTAAGTCTTACGCTACGCATTTTAATGGTGTGATTAAAACCGTTGCCGTTTTCGGTGGTGTATCCGCCAATACACAAATGCTTGCGCTACGTGGCGGCACTGACATTCTGGTTGCAACGCCAGGCCGTCTACTTGATTTGATTTCAAGCAATGCCATCAAGCTAGATAAGGTCAAAACCTTAGTGCTGGATGAAGCAGACCGTATGTTAAGCCTTGGCTTTACTGAAGAACTTGCCAAGTTACTGGCATTATTACCGAAGAAAAAGCAGACCTTACTCTTTTCTGCAACCTTCCCAGAACAGGTTCAAGCCTTAACCCAAGAGCTACTTACCGATCCTGTAGAAGTACAGCTACAAAGTACAGATGCTAGCACCCTAGTTCAACGTGTTTTCACCGTTAACAAAGGTGAGAAAACAGCGGTACTATCGCATTTGATCAAACAGCACCAATGGCGACAAGCGCTAATTTTTGTTAACGCTAAAAATAGCTGTGAGCACTTAGCTGACAAACTACACAAGCGCGGCATTAATGCTGAAGTATTCCACGGCGATAAAGGCCAAGGCGCACGTACTCGCGTACTTGATGCATTTAAATCAGGCGAGATTGAAGTATTAATTGCGACAGATATCGCGGCGCGTGGTTTAGACATTGAAAAGCTGCCCGTTGTGATCAACTTTGATTTACCACGTAGTCCATCAGACTACATGCACCGCATTGGTCGAAGTGGTCGTGCAGGCGAGGTGGGGTTAGCACTATCATTGATTGATTATGAAGATTACCACCATTTCAAAATCATCGAGAAGAAGAACAAAATCCGTCTTGAGCGTGAGCAAGTTGAAGGCTTCAAAGTGGATGAGAACATCACGGCAGAACTTCTAGCAGCGATTAAGCCAGTGGCTAAACCTGAAGGCACTGGTAAGAAGAAGCGTAAAAACAAAGCATCATCAAATATCGATGTGTGGTTAAACAACTTTTAATCTAACCTCTTTCAATAACGCTTTTTAATCACTGAGCCCAGCATTTGCTGGGCTTAATTATATGCGCTAGCCTCCTAATTCGGCTGCTATTATTAGAACGGATGTTTTCCGTAATTAGTATTGATTAATGGAGTCATCCAGCTCACAGGCACTTTGATGATAATGCAACTTTAACCAAAAGGTGCACACTATGATTGGCAAAGGATACAAAGATTACATTAAATCCGCTCAAACAAAAGATGCTCGCACCTTTGATATCATCATCATTGGTTCTGGAACCGGGGGTATGAGTGCCGCCTCCTTCCTAGCCCAAGCGGGAAAACGCGTACTTCTGTTGGAACAACATAACGTACTCGGGGGATATACCCATACGTTTGCCCGCAAGGGGTATGTCTGGGATGTGGGTTTGCACTATGTGGGCCAAGTTCATATCGAAGGAACCGTATTAAACAAGGTCTTCCGCTATATTTCGAAAGACAAACTCAAATGGGCTCCCCTTGATGACATTTATGATAGGGCGGTCTTTGGCAACGACGAATACGTGTTCCCCAGAGGACGAGAAAACCTTAAGGCCAAGCTTAAGCAATACTTCCCAGAAGAACAAAACAGGGCCTCAATCGATAAGTACTTCGCCTTACTCGATGAAGCCCAAAAACTTGGTAGCGGTTATTACATTGAAAAGACCCTCCCCCCATTGCTATCACAAATTTTTGGTGACTTTCTTCGTCGCAGCACGCTCAAATTCTCCGACAAAACCACATTAGAAGTATTAAGGGGAATTACCGACAATCCCAAACTGATTGGCGTATTGACCTGTCAATATGGTGATTACGGTTTAGAGCCATCAAAGAGCAGTTTTTACATGCATGCACTGCTTGCTAATCACTATATCGAAGGGGCTGCTTATCCTATTGGCGGAGCATCAAAGCTCACCGAGTCCATCGTGCCGATTATTGAGCAGTCAGGAGGCGTGGCCTTAACACAGGCTGAAGTACACGAAATTATCGTCGAGAACAATAAAGCCATTGGCGTTAGTATGAATGACGGAGAAACGTTTCACGCCAAGACTATTGTTAGCTCGACTGGTATTGTGAATACCTATTCGCATTTATTACCCAAAGAAGTGCGCCAAAGGCATCAGCTAGACAAGCTTATAGACAAGTTAGAGCCAGCAACGGCCCATGTCGGATTATACGTTGGTATCAAAGCGTCCCCCGCGACATTAAATTTACCTAAATGCAATTATTGGATTTTTCCTCGGCAGTACGATCATGACCGAGGCCGAGCTGAATACAAGGATTTTTCCTCCACGCTTCCAGTATCTTTTGTTTCATTCCCTTGGGCAAAAGACCCCTCAGCAGAACAAACACACCCCAACAGAAGCACCGCCGAAGTTGTCATTTTGGTGCCCTATCACTGGTTTGAACAATGGGAAAACACGAAATGGCAGAACCGTGGCGCAGAATATACAGCGATCAAAGAACAATTAGCGCAACAAATGTTGGAGCAGCTCTATCGGGTGGCACCGCAACTGGAAGGAAAAATCGATTATTACGAAGTCTCTACCCCGCTCAGTACGCGCCATTTCTCGCACCATGAGCACGGGGAGATCTATGGCCTTGCCCATTCACCACAGCGCTTCCGACAAAAGTTTCTGCGCGTTTCTACGCCAGTCACGAATTTATTTCTCTCAGGGCAGGATGTCATGACGGCAAGTATCGCGGGGGGCACTATGGCAGGGCTGCTATGCGCGTCGACAATTTTAAAGAAAAACCTACTATGGACAGTCCACAAAACAATACGATAGATCTCAATCAACGCATTGCCATTCTGGGAGCTGGTGCGGCTGGGCTCAGTGCCGCAGAAGCCCTGAAGCAAAAAGGCTATAAGCACATCACGGTCTTCGAGCGCACCGATCATGCTGGCGGAAAATGCCTGAGTGTCGAACTCGGCTCAAAAACCTACGAACTCGGGGCGGGTATTGTCACGGAGAATAACACCGTCCCTCTCCGACTGGCCAAACAATATGGTATCCCCATCGAGCTAACTCATTTTGGCCAGAGTATTTTTGTCGACAAAAGCGGTCAGCAAATCGCGACGCAATCACTGGTGCACAAGCTCAAAGTGCTCTGGCAGCTGTTTTTCCGCTACCGACGTATTCTCAAGCAATATAAAGAGCTGGAATCACCCGGATTTCACAATCTTTCCCCAGCGATTTCTGTACCGTTTGACCAATTTGCCAAAGAGAAAAAGATTACTGACTTAGCCAACATCTTCAGTTTGTTTCTCTCCGGCTTCGGCTATTGCTACTCCGATCATGTGCCAACGGCTTATGTTTTGAAATACGTCAACTGGAAGACCATTGTGGCTTACTTGAAAAGCCAAGTTTATATCTTTCCCGACGGAATACAGGGGCTATGGACACGTGTTGCAAAAGAGCATGATGTCCGATTTAAGGCCGAGATCACCCAAATTAACAGAGGTGAAATAATCACAATTCATTCACAGGCAGGGGAAGAAGAATTCGATAGGCTTATCGTCACCTCGCCATTGGACGAAGCGGCTTTGTTTATGAACTTGAGTAATCAAGAGCAAGTACAGTTTAAAAAAATCATGTACCTTGATTATCAAACCATTCTTTGCACAGTTAACGGTTTTGTTGAAAAGGACGGCTACGTACCAGAGAACTTCGTTAGAGAGCGAGAGGGACATCCTGTTTTCTGGTATTACAGACAGACTGGGCAGCCAATCTATTCTTTTTACGTTCTAACAGATAAAAACATCAGCGAAAGAGATGTCACTGATAATCTTAGAAATTTTGTCCGCCAGATGGGAGGAGAGATAGCGTCAATTCATCAATTCATTCACTGGAAATACTTCCCTCATGTCGAATCCGATGAAATGAACGATGGTTTTTATGACAAACTCGATAAGATACAAGGAGATCAGCATACCTACTACGCCGGCGAGATATTCAATTTTAGCTGTGTGGGATTTACTAGCGAATATGCAGAATATATCGTAAATCGGTATTTTTAATTAAGACAGTATGAAACCTTCACTTTGGCCAAACGTAAAAAAGCCAGCAATTAAGCTGACTTCTTTGAATATGGCGGAGCGCTTTGGGTATGGCGGATTTGGTACAAATCCTTTCCACTTCGCTCAAACGTAAAAAAGGCGCTAATAAATTAGCGCCTTCCTTGAAAGTGGCGGAGAGATAGGGATTTACTGCTCGCAAGCTCGCGCCCTTCGGGCTATTGCCTTTTCGCGCCTTCGGCACGGGCAATGTGCTTTCGCTTCGCTCAGGTGAACCCTGCTCTAGGGTTCGGCACCCTATCTCTAATCATAAATTTTAGACGAAAAAAAACCGCTGAAGTTTCAGCGGTTTTTTCGAATATGGCGGAGCGCTTTGGGTATGGCGGATTTGGTACAAATCCTTTCCACTTCGCTCAAACGTAAAAAAGGCGCTAATAAATTAGCGCCTTTCTTGAAAGTGGCGGAGAGATAGGGATTTGAACCCTAGATACGCTATAAACGTATGCCGGTTTTCAAGACCGGTGCTTTCAACCACTCAGCCATCTCTCCATGGCGCGTATAGTAGCGATTGACTCTTTAGCTGTAAACCCTTTATTTATAAAGAAGAAGCCAAGCGAACAAACCTCAAACGATTCGCACCTTCTATAGCCAAACTTGATGATTCTCGATCCATTCCTTGATGAGTAATCACCCATAATCAAGTAATGGTGAATGATCGAATGCTTTACTCTGATTGTATATTTCAGCAAGAAACACAAAAATAATATTCCCACAGTAAAGCTTATTGGAGTAAAATCCGCGAAAATTTATGGCCTAGATACATACTGCAGAATCCCCTCTCGGCAGCCATTACATCGCTTAAAACTAGGCTTTACAACACCGTTTATTACAAACACCGAATGCACCCAGCGTTCGAAAACTGTTTTAACTAATAGCACCCTTATTGATCTCCCCAAAAAGATCAAATAGCTCGATCAACATTGTGATTGAGGGACTTCCCCTTGATCGGAGAAAAACCGCGTGACCGATTTTATCTATAACCCGCCAATGTCCCCATGGCTGGATGTTTTACACCTAGACAAAGATATTATTGCCATCAACAAACCATCAGGTTTACTTTCAAATCCAGGTCGAGATCCCGCTCACCAAGACAGCGTATGGTCACGCGTGTTGGCAGAGCATCCACAATCTCAAATTATCCATCGCCTCGATATGGCAACATCAGGCCTGATTGTTCTCGCGCTGCGCAAGAAAGCTGAGTGCCATATGCGAAGCCAGTTCCAGCATAGGCAAACCAAAAAACTCTACTACGCAAGAGTGTGGGGAAAGGTTGAAAACAACAAAGGGGCGATTGATTTTCCGTTAAGTTGCGACTGGGAAAATCGACCATTACAAAAAGTGTGCTTCAATACAGGTAAGCCATCACTGACTCACTACAAGGTGATCTCGCGGGATCAGGGAACCACATTACTGGCGCTATTTCCGACCACAGGTCGTTCGCACCAGCTAAGGGTTCACCTTCAAGCAATAGGTCACCCGATCTTAGGGGATCAGTTCTATGCCCATGAAGAAGCTATCGTGAAGGCGCCACGGCTTCAATTGCATGCTGCGGAGCTAACGTTCAGACATCCTTATTCTGAACAAGCCATGCACATATTTGCGCCCTGCGATTTTTACCCTGATGCACCCACGCAGTTACTGCTTGGCAATCATTCTGCACAAGTGAAGCTACGCGCTTAAACGATTTTCATCGTCTCGAACGGGCCGAGCGTAGCAAAATATCATAAAATGTTTTTGCCGCTGGGCCCGTTTTCGCCCCTTTGGGGAGCGTTAAATGCAAAGGAACTTGGTACTGTTCGGCGTTTTCAACCTTCAGTACAACTACACTGTCGTTCTTGCGACTTTGCACCACATGCTCTGGTAAGCGGCAATACCCTACCCCTTGTTCTACAGCACGGAACGCATGATCAAAGTTATCCACGGTTATGCGTTGGCGTGATTTCAACCAGCCTACATCTTGCTTGTCTGATTGATGAATCTCTCGACCTAAATCACGTATCACAATTTGCGTAACAGTAGACATATCAGCCAAACACAAGTTCGGTTTCGAGGCTAGCGAGTGATAAGAAGCAACAACAGGCACCATAGACGTTACACCAAACGCTTCGGCTGGATAATTGGTGATCGGCAAATTGACGATGGCCACATCAGCTAACTCATTAACCACCATATCAGTCGTTTTTGATAGGGATGTCTCGACGATTTGAATCGAGGTTGTGCTGTTCTGCGCCACAAACTCTGCCATCGGCTTATATAGCCACGCCAGATCACACAGGTGATCAACCGCGATGGTGATTTCTGATTCGAACCCTTTCGCCAACTGCTCACTGATATCTTCTAGCTCGCGGGCTTGCTCTAGCATGGCCGTGGCACGACGCAGTAATGATTTACCGTCTTCTGTTAGTACCGCTCTGCGTCCTTGTACTTCCACAAGCGCTACCGCGAGTTGAGATTCTAATTTTTTAACTGCATATATCAGCGTGGTATGACTCTTATTCAGTGCCGTTGCGGCTGCCTGAATGCTGCCAGCCCGATCAATCTCATACAGGGTTAGCCACTGTTCTAACGTGCTCTTTAATCTCATTGGTCTAATTTTTCCACAGTTAACCGCAATATTATGAACTTTTCTGTTCGTTTTTTATAGATAAGAATAGACCCATAGCAAAGAGATGGCAGCCGATATGGTGACTGACTTTATCGACTCTTTTTTATTTATGAGGAAACATACCCATGGCTAAATTACTTCAAGTTGATTTCGATTTTAATGGTCCATTTGGCGAAGAAATGGCAACAGCACTGGTTGGTTTAGCGGAGTCTATCAACCAAGAACCCGGCATGATTTGGAAAATTTGGACCGAAAACGCACAAGATAAACTCGGTGGTGGCATCTATCTTTTTGAGGATGAAGCAACTGCCCAAGCCTATTTAGCCATGCATTCCGCACGCTTACAAAAAATGGGCGTTAATGATGTTCGTGGCGTTATTTTTGACATAAACGAACCACTAACTAGCATCAACAAAGGGCTAATGGCTTAATCGCCGTAGCAGTAAGGTAACAAGATGACCAACAAAACGTTTTTAACACTACACGGCAGCATTTATTTTGTTTTTGCATTGGCACTGTTTTTTGTACCAAGCCTTATGTGGCCTATGTACGGGGTCGAAATTAATGACCAATATGCGTATTTCTTATCACAACATACCAGTATTTTCTTGGGAGGTATTGCCGCTGTTAGCTTAATGCTGAAAGATATCGAGGCAGGTATTACCGCTAAAAAGCTATTAACGGCTCTACTCATCTCGAACATGTTAGGGGTAGTCATTACTGTGTATGCAGGTGTAACAGGCATTTTTGTTGGTTTTGGTTGGAGTGATCCTGCTTTCTTCACTTTCCTGTCTGTTCTGACGTACCTACAGCTTAAAAAGCAATAAGTAATCTGTACAGCCCAGTATATCTGCTGGGCTTTCGCTGAATATAGCGGAGCGCTTTGGGTATGGCGGATTTGGTACAAATCCTTTTCACTTCGCTCAAACGTAAAAAAGGCGCTAATAAATTAGCGCCTTTTTTGAATGTGGCGGAGAGATAGGGATTTACTGCTCGCAAGCTCGCGCCCTTCGGGCTATTGCCTTTTCGCGCCTTCGGCACGGGCAATGTGCTTTCGCTTCGCTCAGGTGAACCCTGCTCTAAGGTTCGGCACCCTATCTTCAATCACAAAATTTAGGCGAAAAAAAACCGCTGAAGTTTCAGCGGTTTTTTCGAATATGGCGGAGAGATAGGGATTTGAACCCTAGATACGCTATAAACGTATGCCGGTTTTCAAGACCGGTGCTTTCAACCACTCAGCCATCTCTCCGTAAGTGCGGCGAATAATATAGGCTCACCTAAATCATGTAAAGTATTAATTTTAATAAAAAACCCAAACACTCATAATCTAGCCAATCCGCCGCTTAGTTCAACAGATAACCCCACTCTATTATCTAAACGCATTTTATTACCCTCTCACTATGCCTCTGTTCACTTTTTTCGCCTTTGTAGTTAAGCCTAATTGCAAGCAGTTCATTCTATTCAACGGTGCTTAAATGCAAAAAATGTGAGCAATTCGACACTCGATGTTAGACGAACCCGTATCTGTTTCTATACTTAGATTTGTTAACAGTATGTTTACTATATACAAAAGCATGGTGCGTTTTTGCACCATTATGCATTGTGACAGTGTTTCACTGCCTCACAAACTTACAAAGGAAGGTACTAATGGCTAACAAATTTTCAGTTGTTTTTGCGGTACTCGCCAGCTCAACTGCACTATTTTCAGCTAATGCTTCAGCTGATGGCACGCTAGATAAAGTCATGAAACAAGGTTATGTCCAGTGTGGCGTGAGCGCTGGTTTACCTGGCTTTTCAAACCCAAACTCTAAAGGTGAATGGGAAGGGATTGATGTAGAGTTTTGCCAAGCTATCGCGGCGGCAACTGTCGGTGATAAATCAAAAGTAAAATATATTCCACTAACAGCAAAAGAACGTTTTACTGCGCTTCAATCAGGCGAGATTGACGTGCTATCGCGAAATACAACATGGACACTGCACCGTGATACCTCACTAGGGCTTAACTTTGCTGGCGTTAGCTACTACGATGGTCAAGGGTTTATGGTGAAAAAAGATCTCGGTGTTTCAAGTGCCAAAGAACTTGATGGTGCCGCTATTTGTGTACAATCAGGTACGACAACAGAGCTTAACCTTGCCGATTACTTCCGCGTAAACGGTATGAAATACAATCCTGTGGTGTTTGATACCGCCCCACAAACCTCTGCGGGTTTCGACTCTGGTCGCTGTGATGTATTAACCACCGACCAATCTGGCCTGTACGCACTTCGCTTAAACCTTAAAGACCCAGGTTCTGCAGTTGTACTACCTGAAATTATCTCTAAAGAGCCATTAGGCCCAGTTGTGCGCCAAGGTGATGACCAGTGGTTCAACATTGTTAAGTGGACGCTTAATGCCATGATTAATGCCGAAGAATTCGGTGTAACATCTACCAATGTTGATGAGATGAAAAAATCTAACGACCCAAATATTCGTCGCCTGATCGGCCTTGATGGCCCTAAAGGGAAAGGCTTAGGGCTACGCGATGATTGGGGCTACCAAATCGTCAAGCAAGTCGGTAACTATGGTGAAAGTTTCGAACGAACTATTGGCGAAAGCTCACCACTAGAAATCAAACGTGGCTTAAACGCACTGTGGAAAGACGGCGGTATTCTTTACGCAGCACCTATCCGTTAATCATCATAAATAAAGAGGCGGCATGATGCCGCCTCACTTCTTTGTTATTCCATCTAGGGACTGAGGTTGTTGTATGGCTCCTAAAACGACAGAAGCTTTAAAAACACCAAGTACATCGGATGTATCACTCCCAGCAGATAAGAAACAAAGCTTGCTCTATAATCCCACCTTCCGTGCCATTATTTTCCAAGCTTTAGCCGTTGTTGGGCTGTTTTTCTTTTTATACACCATCGTCAGCAATGCCCTTGCTAACCTCGATGCCCGCGGTATCGCCACAGGGTTTGGCTTTCTAGAGCAAGAAGCTGGCTTTGGTATTGGCTTAACCCTCATTGAATACAACGAAACTTACTCATACGGACGCACCTTTATTATCGGTTTGCTCAATACGGCATTAGTGTCTGTGCTTGGCATTCTATTGGCCACTCTATTGGGCTTTATTATCGGTATCGCCCGATTGTCATCTAACTGGATAGTCAGCCGTTTAGCGGCAGTGTACATTGAAACTTTCCGTAACATTCCACTCTTACTACAAATCTTTTTTTGGTACTTTGCGGTTTTGCAAGTGCTCCCCTCTCCACGTCAAAGCTTGAGTTTGGGTGAAAGTGTTTTCCTGAATGTACGTGGATTATATTTCGCTAAACCCGTTTTCGAGCAAGGTTCTATGTGGATGGGATTGGCACTGGCTATCGGGTTAATACTAAGTATTGCCTATGCCATTGTCGCAACACGTAAACAACGCTTAACCGGTCAGCAATCACCTATATTACGTACTGTATTGCTGCTTACTATCGGCTTACCGTTTGTTGCCTATCTTTTGTCTGGTATGCCTATCTCGCTGGAATACCCAGAACTAAAAGGCTTTAACTTTCGTGGCGGCATTAGCATCCTGCCAGAGCTTGCTGCTTTGTTGTTGGCTCTGAGTATTTATACCGCTTCTTTCATTGCTGAAATTGTGCGTTCTGGTATTAATGCGGTGAGTTATGGTCAAACAGAAGCCGCCTTAGCGCTAGGGCTACCGCAGGGGAAAACACTTCGTTTTGTCGTTATTCCACAAGCACTGCGTATCATCATCCCTCCTCTCACGAGCCAATATCTCAACCTAACCAAAAACTCCTCACTTGCGATGGCAATAGGTTATCCCGATTTAGTCTCAGTTTTTGCAGGCACAACGCTAAACCAGACAGGACAAGCGATAGAAATTATTGCAATGACAATGGGGGTCTACCTCACATTAAGTTTGGTGACATCGTACTTAATGAATATCTACAACAGCAAAGTCGCTTTGGTGGAGAGGTAATGTATGAGTAAACATCAATTCCAGCCCGACCTACCGCCACCAGCTAATACGATAGGTATTGTCGGCTGGTCTAGAAAACACCTGTTCTCATCAACGCTAAACACCATTTTAACTTTTGTTCTTGGCTATATTGCACTGATGGGCATTTGGAGTGCTTTTGATTGGGCTTTTTTAACCGCAGATTGGGTGGGAACAACCCGTGATGACTGTACCAGTGAAGGGGCATGTTGGGTTTTCATCAATGTGCGTTTTGAGCAGTTTATGTTTGGTTTCTATCCTTCCGATCAGTTATGGCGACCACAACTGTTTTACTTTACGCTCGCCATATTTATTACCTTACTTGCCATCGAGTCCACACCAGGCCGTAAATGGATTTGGCTAATTTTCGTCAATATCTACCCCTTCTTTGCTGCCATCTTGCTCTACGGTGGTTTGTTTGGGTTAGACGTTGTTGAAACGCATTTATGGGGCGGCCTATTAGTCACCCTTATTATTGCCATCGTGGGTATTGTGGTTTCGCTACCGATTGGGGTTTTTCTTGCCCTCGGCAGACGGTCAGATATGCCAATAATCCGCAGTATTTGCACTGTTTACATTGAGATTTGGCGTGGCGTACCACTCATTACCGTGCTTTTTATGGCTTCAGTAATGTTGCCATTGTTCCTGACCAGTGAAATGGAAATGAACAAGTTAGTACGGGCATTAATCGGGGTGGTCATGTTCAGTGCTGCTTACATGGCAGAAGTGGTACGTGGCGGTTTACAGGCTATCCCGAAAGGTCAATACGAAGCGGCAGATGCCTTAGGGCTGACCTACTGGCGAAAAATGTATCTAATTGTTTTACCGCAAGCGCTAAAAATTACTATTCCATCCATTGTAAACACCTTCATCGGCCTATTTAAAGACACCAGTTTAGTGCTCATTATCGGTATGTTTGATGTGCTCGGTATCGGCCAAGCAGCAAATACCGACCCCAATTGGCTTGGATTCGCCACAGAGAGCTACGTTTTTGTTGCCCTCGTCTTTTGGATTTTCTGTTTCAGCATGTCTCGTTACAGCATTTATTTAGAAAATAAGCTGCATACCGGCCATAAACGTTAAGCAAGGATAGCATTATGACAGACAGCACCATTATCACGGATCCGATGATCCAGCTAACTGATGTCAACAAATGGTATGGACAATTTCATGTCCTGAAAAACATCAACCTTAACGTTGCCAAAGGTGAAAAGATTGTGATTTGCGGCCCATCAGGTTCTGGCAAATCGACTATGATCCGTTGTATTAACCGACTGGAAGAACACCAAAAAGGCCAAATATTGGTAGCAGGAAATAAACTAACTGACGATCTTAAAAATATCGAATTGGTGAGAAAAGAAGTGGGGATGTGCTTTCAGCACTTTAACCTTTTCCCGCACTTAACAGTCTTAGAGAACTGCACGCTCGCCCCTATTTGGGTGAAAAAGATGCCGAAGAAAGAAGCCGATGACATTGCGATGCGCTACCTCGAGCGCGTAAAAATCCCAGATCAGGCAGATAAATACCCCGGTCAACTGTCAGGTGGCCAACAGCAACGGGTTGCGATTGCACGCTCGCTCTGTATGAATCCACAAATCATGCTGTTCGATGAGCCGACATCGGCACTCGACCCAGAGATGGTTCGTGAAGTACTAGACGTCATGGTAGAGCTCGCCAATGAAGGAATGACCATGCTGTGTGTGACGCATGAAATGGGTTTTGCACGGCAAGTTGCTGATAGAGTGATATTTATGGATCAAGGGGAAATCATTGAAGAAAATAACCCACAAGATTTCTTCGATAACCCTCAATCAGATCGAACACAATTATTTTTGAGTCAAATTTTACATTAACCAATCGATCAAGCGCATAATAGCCCTCTGTTTTGGTTATAGCTTGAGCAAAGGGTTGTTTTCTTTATAATGCAAAATGTGAGTTCACTCATAAAACTGGCGAGTTGTAACATTCATTTACAACTTCGATGCTCACGCTAACGAAATGTTAAGTATTATCTAGCCACTAGCTCTAAGACATATTCGTGTTAGGAAGTAATAAAATGTGGGCACAAACTTGCATTAGTGAACTTTTAACCCCATATATGTCTTAACAGATAACAATATTATTAACCCTAAGGGGAGTCTTCATGAACGATCGTAGTGTCAACCATAGTGGTGCGTACGAAAGCGTGCTTTCTACAAACAAGGTACTTCGTAATACCTACTTCTTACTTTCAATGACATTAGTCTGGTCTGCTGTTGTTGCGGGCTTCGCAATGGCGATGAACCTTCCGCATCCAGGCCTAATCATTACGCTTGTGGGTTTTTACGGCTTAATGTTCTTTACTGAAAAGAATCGTAACAACTCTATGGGTCTTGTGGGCACATTCGCACTAACAGGCTTTATGGGTTACACCCTAGGCCCTATCCTAAACATGTACGTTGGTGCAGGTATGGGTGATGCGATCATTACAGCTCTTGGCGGTACGGCACTAACATTCCTTGCTTGTTCTGCTTACGCGCTAACAACTAAGCGTGATCTATCGTTCCTTAACGGCATGATAATGGCAGGCTTCTTTGCAATTATTGCCGCTGTTGTAGCGAATATCTTCCTGCAACTACCAGCGCTTTCTCTAGCGATTAGCGCAATGTTTGTATTGTTCTCTTCAGCAGCCATTCTGTTGACGACTCAATCAATCATTCGTGGTGGTGAAACAAGCTACATTTCAGCAACGGTTACGTTGTATGTTTCTATCTACAACCTATTCTTGAGCCTACTTCAGCTACTAGGCATCATGGGTGGCGACGATTAATCGTTACTAAGAATTCTAAAAAGCACCTTCTGAGGTGCTTTTTTTATGCCTGCTATTCACACCAATACGCCATGTTCCTCCGTCAACTGAATAGAATCGCGTGTCGTTCATGCCAAGGAAAAATCGTAACTTCTACTTGCAGCCGTTCCTTTGAATCACTATTCTGGCATCGTTCCAAATGTTGAGGCGTACCATGCTTGAATTCCAAGGTAAAACTATTGAAACCGATGCTCAGGGTTACTTAAAAAACGTTGAGGATTGGACACCCGAACTTGTTCCTATGCTGGCAGAAGAAGAAACCATTGAGCTAACAGAAGCACATTGGGAAGTTGTTCATTTCGTGCGTGAGTTCTATATAGAATTCAACACCTCGCCTGCTGTTCGTATGCTTGTTAAAGCCATGGCGAAAAAGTACGGTGAAGAAAAAGGCAGTTCTCGCTACCTTTATAAGCTCTTCCCTAAAGGGCCAGCAAAACAAGCGACTAAGCTTGCAGGTCTGCCTAAGCCCGTAAAATGTATCTAGCTTAAAATGAGCAGCTCCCCATCACGGTATAGCTGCTCTTTTTTATCCAGCACCTACAAAATTTCAAAACCATCAACGTGGCGCCATTCCACCTCATCTGCTTCGACATCAGTTACCTTTGATGTTTTAGGCCCTTCTTGTAACCATGACAGTAACTGGGTTATTGCTTCTTCATGACCACACGCAAGCACCTCAACCGAACCATCAGGTAAGTTTTTCGCATATCCTGTTAAACCGTATTTTAAGCCTTCATGAGCAGTATGAAAACGAAAGCCCACCCCCTGAACTCGTCCTTTTATCCTTGCTTTTACACAAATCTGTGACATGGCTCACCTCAAGATTACATTCACATTCCCGATATAGTACTAACAGTTTTATTATCTAGCTGCGCATTAATGTTTATATAGGAACACACATGAAAGAAGTTGCTTTTCGATGGATTGATAAATACCTTATTCACCTGAAACTACAGGAAAAGTTCTATCTACTTTTTCTTTTGCCTTTTATCGCAGTTATCAGCGTCAGTGCAATTTTAGTCGATGCTGCAAGTAAACACCGTATTGAAAATACAACAAATCATGTCGTTTCAATGTCTGCATTACTCTCTTCTCAGCAGATTGAACGTTCGGATGCGATGTCTTTACTTATCAACAGTGGTGTACATGTAGGCTCGGGTGAAATTTCTTCTACCGTTCAGGGGATGAACTACACCATTAGTGCTGTTGAGTCAGCCAGCGTATTCAGTTATTTATCGCCACTTCAAATTGGTTTTTCTACTGTATTGCTGATCATTATGTTGGCATCGGTATATTACATCATGTCTTTCATTGGTGGTGCGATGTTTACTATGCACAAAGCACTACAAGGCTTGGCTGATGGTGATTTAACAGGCCGCTTAAATTTCTTCCCAGTACGTGATGAATTCAGCATGATTGCCATTACAATTGACCGCGTAGCAGAGCGTGAGCAAAAACTGGTTCAGGCAACACAAGAAGCTACGGCATTAATGCAGCAAATCAGCAGTCAATTACGCCAGAGTACCCTACAAAGCGAATCACTTTCTTCAGGGCAACAGCAACACCTTGATTCACTTGCCAGTGCAACAGAAGAGATGGCTTCATCTATTCGTGAAGTTGCCACACATGCTCACGATACATCCGATCAAACTCGTGAAGCGCAAGCGGTAAGCGAAAAAGGCCGTGAGCAAGTTAATGCAACTAAATCGGCAATCTCAACTCTATCAGGCGAAATAAACCAAGCCTCTGAAGCGGTTAACGAGCTTGATAGCAATGCTGCAAAAATCGATGACGTTGTCACCACCATCAATAGCATTTCTGAACAAACTAACCTTCTCGCATTAAATGCCGCTATTGAAGCAGCGCGAGCTGGTGAACAAGGACGTGGTTTTGCTGTGGTTGCCGATGAGGTACGTACGCTTGCAGGGCGTACCCAGAGTGCCACTGTTGAAATTCAGCAAATGATTGAAGCATTGCAAGCTAATAGCCAGCAGCTGATGTCAGTAATGAAAAACACAGTGGAGAATGCATCTAACAGCGAACAACTAATGGATAATGTTGATAATGAAATCGGCCAAATTACCGAACGTAACCAACAAATTTCCGATCGTAGTACAGAGATTGCAGCCGCTGCAGAGCAACAAGGGGCTGTCGCTGATAACATCGCTAACAGCGTAGAACAAGTACGCGGGCAGTCACGTCAAATTGCAGAGATGATTTCAGCATCATCCAGTGAGATTGAACGCTTGAATCAACAAGCTGATGTACTGGAGTCGTTAATGAGCGGTTTAAAAGCCTAGTTTAGCTTTGCCTTATCAAACGACTCAAAAGACAAGTTGCTTCTGCGACTTGTCTTTTCTTTATGTGCGGCCTAATCCCCTCGCGACGAGCTAAAGCACAATATTCTCTGTGAAGCGGCTCAATACCTTGTTCAGATTGGTATTACGGCCAGAAGTTGCTATTATGCGCCCCAATCTGAATACCCTATTAGGCTCGTCATGACAGCATCTATCTATTTGGTTAAGGGACGTGAAAAGTCGCTTCGCCGCCGTCACCCTTGGATTTTTTCTCGCGGCATTCAACGCATTGAAGGTAAACCTGAACTGGGCGATACAGTTGACGTTTACGATCACAAAGGCGAATGGCTTGCTCGTGGTGCATTCTCACCACAATCTCAAATCCGTGTTCGCGTTTGGACGTTTGACAAAAAAGAAAAAGTTGATGTTAACTTCTTCATTAATCGCATTCAAAAAGCGCAAGGTTTACGTGACATTTTAGCTGAACGTGATGGTCTGACTGGTTACCGCTTAATTGCAGCAGAATCGGATGGCCTGCCAGGTATCACTATCGACCGTTACCAAGACTACTTTGTTTGTCAGCTACTAAGTGCAGGTGCAGAAGCACAAAAAGACGCACTGATTGAAGCACTAAATACGTGCTACCCAGATTGTAATATTTACGAACGTTCTGATGTTGCGGTTCGTAAAAAAGAAGGCTTAAAACTTCGAACTGGCGTACTTTCAGGCCAAGAGCCACCGCAGTTTGTAGTCATTGAAGAAAATGGCGTAAAAATCAACGTTGATATTATGGGTGGTCACAAAACAGGTTTCTACCTAGACCAACGTGATAGCCGTGAAGCAGCGGTGAAATACGTTAACGGTAAGCGCGTACTTAACTGTTTCTGTTATACCGGCGGCTTTGGTTTATACGCACTGAAAGGTAACGCAAGCAAAGTTGTGAACGTTGATGTTTCTCAACACGCACTTGATACCGCTCGCTTGAATACTGAAATTAACGGTCTTCCAGTCGAAAACGCTGAGTTCTTAAATGCTGATGTATTTAAGCTGCTACGTGAATATCGTGAACGCGGTGAGCTATTTGATGTTGTGATTATGGATCCACCTAAATTTGCTGAGTCGAAAAACCAGCTGGTTGGTGCTTGCCGTGGTTACAAAGATATCAACATGCTAGCCATGCAAATCCTTAAGCCTGGCGGTACGCTTCTGACTTATTCTTGCTCTGGTTTAATGGATAATAATTTATTCCAAAAAATCATTGCAGATGCAGCACTAGATGCACACCGTGAAGTACAGTTTATTGAGCGTTTTAGCCAAGCGGCAGACCACCCTCTAGACAGTGCTTACCCTGAAGGTTTCTATCTGAAAGGTTTTGCGTGTTACGTTAAGTAATCGTACATTACCTGAAAATAAAAACATAAGCCCAGCAAATGCTGGGCTTATTATTGATCACATAACTATTTCTATTAAAAGTTACTTTTTAGCTTCACAAAGAACTGATCTTGACCGAGTGTTTTGTCTAAGCCGCGTGCATAACCAAATGACACAGGCAGGATAAAGTTATAACCCAGTTTCGCTTCTACGGTTAGCTGCAAACCAGCCCCCGTGAGTTGCTTTCTTTCCTGACCGCTATCCCACATTGCACCAGAGTCAACAAAGACAGAACCTGAAATATCACCTAAACCAACCGGGTAAAGATCCCAGTTTTTCTCGACGCGCCCAAGCCAAGATTCAAGCTCTAAACGCTGCGTGAAATAGCGATGGCCTCGTTGAACATTATCACCGTAACCACGTAACGCTTGGGTATCACGGCCAAAACGTATCGCTTCTTCCGCTGTATTACTGCCACCTAATCGAAATGCTTTTGCTTCGCTGTCGGCATAGCCCGCACCAAGACGCGCAGTTAATGTCATACGAGATGGTAGATCCCATGTTCCTAGCCATTGCGCTTGATATTTCTGGCCTTGGTAGTCGGTTTTAAAAGCGTCATTGGTTTCTACAATAAGGTCAGCATAATGTCCCCACCCTGTGCCAGGCACATTTAAATAGCGTTCGCGATTATCAAACACAACCCCAAGCCCCACTAAGGCCTCATTAGCACTATTAAAAGGTTTTAAGCCGCTGTTGGTCGGTTCAGATTCAACCGCTTCATGATTCCATACCGCACCCGCATTAAGACTTAACTGATCTTCAAAAGCATTGACAATATTCATGCGCTGAATAGCAAGATTATCTTCGCTCGATATACGGTATTGATCCTTCCCTTTTTTCGCTTTTTCAAATTCATAGCTACGAGAAGCAGACACAAGCCAGCGCGTATCATACTCATATTGTAAATTATAGTTTGCCAAGCTATTAGAAAAATCCCAACTTGCAGAAACTTGGTAACTATGACGATTTAATGCATCCGTACCAGAAGTGGTTACACCCACTAATGACTGTTGATCATCAATACTTAGTATAGGTAACCAACTTCGAGGATAGATGGTTGAAAGTGCACTGTAAGGCTCTGGCTGAGATTTTTCGACCGAGTTTGCAACTGCTGGTGGATAATTGTACCGTCCTTGCTTACTCGTGATATTGAATCTCTCAATGGCGTTTGGCGCCTGTATTTTCCGTAACGCATAGCCTTTTGAACCATAGGCTTGATAAACTAAACCTAACCCCGGTTGCCATTGTGGGTCAAAGGCTCCACCAACTTCACTTGTCCATTGCTCGACGTCGCCACTATTAAGGTCCATGACATAAATATTATAAACCCCATCATAATCAGCGCTGTACATCACACGGCCATCAGGCAGTATGACAGGTGTACTTTCAATCGCTTTTGTATCTGTTAAGGCTTGCCACTGCTGCGTGGCTAAATCAAACCGTTCAAGATTCCAACCTTGCTGTGGTCGCTTCAAACTTGCGATTAATGCTGAACCATCAGCAGTAACTGCATAGTTACCTAATACAAATTCTTCTTTACCTTGCCATAACTTTTCTTGGTGACTATCAGCTTTCGCGTCAATCAACCATAATTCGCTAAGTCCATCAACTTTACGACTCGTGATTAACTGCTGACCATTTGGCATCCAGCGAACTTTCTGGAATCGAGAATGATCGGTAATACGTGTCCAGCTATCATTTTTATAAATGAAAACATCATTCGTTACACGCCCATCGACATAACTAATGGCGCGAGAAGCTGCAATACCCGCTTTAGGATGAACGTCAAGCGCTGCAATACCTTTGGTATTCACCACAGCTTTCCACTGAGTATCACCACTATTTTGCTCTAAGGTACTCAGCACTGGACGATCTTCACCATTTGACAAGTTAACCAATAGTCCGAGTTCACTAGGAGCTGTTATTTGCGGATAAGGGTTAGTTTGAATGTCCTGACCAATAACAGCATGGGTTTCAAGGCTAGTAATTTGCGCCGCATATTTTTGACCAAGATACTGTTCGAAGTCTTGCCACAGCGTTATAAAATCTTTTCCAAACGCTCTCTCAGCTGAACCGCTGATAAAGAAATAAGGAATAACTTTACGGCTATAGTCTTGCATATAATCTTCAATGGCTTTTTCACCATAGGTTGACGCTAAATACTCATAAAAATAGGCGCCATAAAGGTAATGCGTATTGAAAGGTTGTTCTCGCGCAGAAGAAACCACTTGTTTTAGCGACTTCTGCCCTTGCGCAACTTCCATTCGCATTTGCATATCGAACATATTGCTTTGCAAACGCCCATAGCCAAGGGCTTTGTTGGTTTCTAAATAAACCGCTAAGCCTTCAACAAGCAAGGTTGGGGTAAGCGCATGTGGGAACAAAAAGGCATGTCGTCCTAAAACATGACGAATACCTTTCACTGCCCCATTACCCAATTCCATTTGCATAATGTGAGTGTATTCATGTCGTATCAAAGTATGCATCCACTCATCATTTGAGCTTAAGCTGCTTGATTCATTTGGTGGCGACATATACAGGCGAATTTGAGGGTAAGGTACAGGAATTGCTGAGCCGTTTGACTCATCAAGATCATCAACAAGAACGAGTTGTGTCTTTAGGTTTGGGGCTGTTTTAAAAAATGGAAGTAATTCTGTATGCACTCTTTCAGCAATGTTTAATGCTCGGCTAGCATCTTGCTCATTACCAGTACGAAAGCTAATTGAAAAGTGTGCTGATTCTTGAGTAAGCCAGCTTTGATCTTGTTTATCCCATGCAACAGGCTCAGCCGCCACGTTGGGAGCAATAACCAAAGGCGCTACTAGTGCACCGACTAAGGCAAAAGGCGTAAGTGTTTTTTTCATAAATCCATATCTTATTATTGCCTGATGTAATATAGGCATATTTTTATATTCAATGCTGTTGTGATTCACAGTTCGCAAGCTTAAATAAAACCGCTATTCCTAATTAAATATGCAGTTCGCGCAGCACGACAAAATGACGCACGAACTAACAACCAAGAAAGTGAACAGTGTTTTATTGAGTGGCAATATAAGCATAATTTGCTTAGTAATGTCTAGTAAATTGAGCAATATTTAAAAAACGAAGAAAGATCTGCCCACTATTTTCCTCACTTAAATATAAAACCGTCCCTAATGGATTAACAATAATGCTTAGTAACCAGAGGTAAAGTATCAAACTTATATAACAATTTAGGCGATACTATCCCTTGCTACATTCATTTTCTGTTAAAGTGGACGGTGTAAATTATCAAGCTGCGATATCACGCATTGACTCAAGGATAAGATATGAAACTTCGAACCGCATTTATTGCGCTTGCTGCTGCAAGTGTGAGCCTACCTGCGCTAGCTGACGTAACACTAACACTGCCATCAACTGCTGAACTCGTTCTAGTAAATGGAAAGAGTGCTGGAGGTAACAACACCTTAACGCTAAAAGATGGCGCTAACCAAGTTGCATTCCGTTACGAAGGCGGTTACCGCGAAAATGGTGATTACTCGCTATTTAGCTCGAATGTTATGATCATTAAATTTGATGCGGCAAATGCTGATTACACGCTAAAGCTACCGAAAATCACTTCAGAGATTGAAGGCAACCGCTTCAATAAAAAGCCGGTTATTAACCTAACTGATGCAAGTGGTAAAGCGGCCAATTTTGAACAAGGTCGCCTTATTAAAAATGGCATCCAATTTGGTCGTGATTTTGAAGCCGAAATTGCAGCTTATAACCAAACATCCCAGCCAGCCGCACTTGCAGGCGCAGTTGCTGTAACAACACTACCAGCTGTTATATCGCCAACAACACCGGCAAAAAACAATGCTGCCCCTGTGGTACAACAAGGTGAGAATACAGCTGAAAACATGCTGAACTACTGGTATTCACAAGCTGATGAGGCAACAAAGGCACGCTTTAAAGCACGTATAAGCCAGTAACATACCCGCAATTTAATTAAGCGCAACACAGTGTTGCGCTTAGTTCAGTCCCCCTGGCTTCCTACCTTCTCCCACTTGATACGCCATGTTAGCGCTATAAAATTGTCAATTACCGACTTAGGCACCAAGCCTAGAGTCGCAACCCTATTCTTACCTAATTACCTCAACAATCTATCACACTCTAATTTATCAACATTTCACCAGCATACCCCATAGGAATACTGCTATTTTATTAAGTTACCGCTGCAAAATAAGTGGGATTTTGTTGCATGAAATCAACATCCATTTGGGACTAAGTATGTAAAACTAGACATTTTTAAGTGAATCATTTCAGGCCTTATCTATAGTTGATTTACGGCAAATATAAAGTTTCACCTTGTCGTTACAGAATGCGAATTTCATTACTATTATTTAAGGATGATGTCATGAACCACTCGAAACAAGGAAAGGCACTCAAGCAAAGCTTTATGCTTAGTACACTTGCCGTTTCATGTGCTCTAGCTTTTAATGCACAAGCTGCAATGGATTGTAGCAACATAGAGACTTGGAACAGTACTACGGCTTATAGTGGTGGCACCCAAGTACAAGAAGCGAATAAAGTCTTTAAAGCAAATTGGTGGACACAAGGAAATAACCCAGCCTCGCACTCAGGCGCTCACCAAGAGTGGAGTTTTGTTGACGACTGTATCAATGGTGGGACTAACGAATTACCAACAGTTGCCATCACCTCCCCTTCATCTTCCGATGCAATTGTTACTGGTGATCTGGTTGCCATTACAGCGAGTGCTGCAGATGCTGACGGAACTGTCGCTAAAGTTGAATTCTATGTAGGCGCAACCTTGCTTGCGACTATTACCCAAGCACCTTATGTAACGAATTGGACTGCCGTTACAGGTAACCAAGCCATTAAAGCCATTGCTTTCGATGACAAAGGCGCGACAGCTGAATCTGTAACAACCGTGAATGTTACAGATTCATCTAATACTGTGCCAACAACGGCTGTGACACTTTCAGCCAATAACATCACGCTCGGCGATGTCGTCACCTTAACAGCGACAGCCTCCGATACCGATGGCACTGTGGCTAAAGTTGATTTTTACGTTGATGGTGCACTAGTAGGAACAGCAGCAACCGCGCCATATACATTGGCTTATACCACGGCTAAAGCGGGCTCACTAAAGGTATTTAGCCGCGCCACCGATGATTTAGGCGCTACGGGAGATTCGGCAATTGTTTCACTGACCGTGAAGAACGGCGCAGTTGTGAATAACTGTCGTCCTGATGGCCTATACCAAACTGAAGGGGTCAATGTTCCATATTGTACTATTTATGATCAAGATGGCCGTGAACAGATGGGGGCTGACCACCCTCGCCGTGTGATTGGTTATTTCACAAGTTGGCGCTCTGGTGATGACCCACAAGCACAATACCTTGTTAAAGACATTCCATGGGAACAACTGACCCACATTAACTACGCATTCGTGAGCATTGGTTCAGACGGTAAAGTGAATGTTGGCGATGTCACAGATCCGAACAATGCTGCAACAGGTAAAGAATGGCCAGGCGTTGAGATTGACCCAACACTCGGCTTCAAAGGCCACTTTGGTGCACTGGCAACCTATAAGAAGAAACACGACGTTAAAACACTGATTTCCATTGGTGGCTGGGCTGAAACTGGCGGTCACTTTGGTGCTGATGGCAAACGTGTTGCCGATGGTGGTTTCTACACTATGACCACCAATGCTGATGGCTCTATTAACCATGCAGGTATCGAGAAATTCGCAACGTCAGCAGTGGAAATGCTGCGTAAGTACCAATTTGATGGTTTAGATATTGACTATGAGTACCCAACCTCTATGGCGGGTGCAGGTAACCCAGACGATAAAGGTTTCATGGAACCTCGCCGAGCTTACCTATGGGCTTCGTACCAAGAGCTGATGAAAGTATTACGTCAGAAGCTGGATAATGCATCTGCGCAAGATGGCATTCACTACATGTTAACCATCGCGGCACCATCGTCAGGCTATCTACTTCGCGGTATGGAAACATTCGACGTTACCAAGTACCTCGATTACGTCAATATCATGTCGTATGACTTACACGGTGCATGGAATGACCATGTTGGCCATAATGCTGCGCTTTACGATACAGGTAAAGATTCAGAGCTAGCAATGTGGAATGTCTACAACACTGCGGCATACGGCGGTATTGGTTACTTAAATACTGACTGGGCATACCACTACTTCCGAGGTTCAATGCCTGCAGGGCGTATCAATATTGGTGTTCCTTATTATACCCGCGGCTGGCAAGGTGTAACTGGTGGTGAGAATGGTTTATGGGGCCGTGCGGCACTACCAAACCAAGCTGACTGTGCGCCAGGTACTGGCGAAGGTCAGAAGAACAACTGTGGTAACGGTGCTCTGGGTATCGATAACATGTGGCACGATCTCAACTCTGCTGGTAACGAGATGGGAGCGGGTTCCAACCCAATGTGGCATGCGAAGAACCTTGCGCAAGGTATTTACGGCACCTACACCGCAGCTTACGGTTTAGACCCAGTTAATGATCCACAAGATAAGCTGGTAGGTACGTATACTCGTCACTACGACAGCGTCGCTGTAGCACCGTGGTTATGGAACGCAGAGAAAAAAGTATTCCTCTCAACGGAAGATAAAGACTCTATCAATGTCAAAGCTAATTACGTCATCGACAAAGGCATTGGTGGCATCATGTTCTGGGAGCTTGCAGGGGATTACAACTGTTATGTACTCGATGCCAATGGTAATCGTACTGGCGTAGACGTCAGTGAAATGTCATGTAAGAACGGGACTGGTGAATACCATATGGGTAACACTATGACCAAAGCAATGTACGAGAAGTTTAAGTCTGCAGCGCCTTACGGTAATAAGGTTGCAACAGGGGCGATTCCGACAGAAGCACTCGACATTACTATCTCTGTAGGTGGGTTCAAAGTCGGTGATCAGAACTACCCAATTAACCCTAAAATCACCTTCACCAATAATACGGGCCATCCGTTACCTGGTGGCACTGAGTTCCAATTCGATATTCCAACCTCTGCGCCTGATAATGCGAAAGATCAATCAGGTGGTGGTCTGAAAGTTATCGCATCTGGTCATACTCAGGCAAACAACATTGGCGGTCTAACGGGTGAAATGCACCGTGTGGCCTTTACGCTGCCATCATGGAAAGAATTGCCAGCAGGCGGTACTTACGAACTTGATATGGTTTACTACCTACCTATCTCTGGCCCTGCAAACTATGCGGTCACTGTGAATGGTAAAGAATACGCCTTTAAGTTTGAGCAACCTGACTTACCAATTGGTGATATCAGTGGCGGTAATAACGGTGGCAAATGTAGCACTGTAGGCCTTAACGTCTACCCTAATTGGCCACAGACCGACTGGGGAGGCAAGCCAAGCCATGCTAACCAAGGCGATAAAATCGTACACAGTGGCGTCGTCTATAAAGCCAACTGGTGGACAAGTGCAATTCCTGGCAGTGGTGGCAGTTGGACTAAAGTGTGTAAGGTGAAATAACATCTGTTAATCACGTATCAAGTGCAGGGATTGCCCTGCACTTTTTTATTCCCAGTTCTCATACTCTATCGTCATCAGTAACAATCTGGTTACCCTCATCTTTTCCAACGGCAAGCTTACATTGGCTCTAACAGTGAAAATCTGCGACAAATCGCTCAAAAACCGACCAAACAGTTCAACAGTTACATTTCCTCACTTTTATCTGGTTAAAATATTCATTCACATTAAAATACAGATACTTATTATTAAATAATCACCATTTTTGTTCATTAACCCATTTGGCCTTGTAGGATTAACTAAACTTCAATTAAACAGCGTTTGGTTTATAAGCACTTGTTATTAGTATCTAAGAATCAACCACGTTAAAATAATCCTAGGATTTTAACTCTTTTATCATGTATCTCATTGTAAGAAGCATAGCTAAACATATTCATTTTTTATGGTAAAGTCTGACTCCAATTTTTAATTTACTAATTAAATGAGTATTTAAGGAAAATGAAAAGGTTCACTCGTCTAGTTTTATTGGCTTTGTGGTTTGTATCTTTTAACAGTCTTGCTGCGAACTTCACTCAGCAAACCAATAAAACACAGACACAAGATGTTGTAATTAAATACGCATTTAAAGCTGCAAAACTTGAAAATATAATGGATTATCAATTATTTAAAGATGGTTATTTAGCTTATGATCATACAAAAAATAAAAAGAAATCAATATTAACCATTATTGACTACAGCAAACCATCCACACAAAAACGATTCTATGTGATTGATTTAAAAAGAAACAAGCTACTTTACTATACCTATGTCACCCATGGTGTTAATAGTGGTGGCAAGGTTGCTAATCGTTTTTCTAACGTTGTAAATTCAAAACAAACCTCTTTAGGTACTTTCCTGACTGATACGACCTACCAAGGTGGTAATGGCTACTCACTTAAATTAGATGGTTTAACAAAAGGTATCAACGACAACGCTCGACGTCGTTACATTGTTATCCACGGCGCTGACTATGCCAATGAAAGCTTCATTAAGCGCAATGGTTACTTAGGCCGTAGTTGGGGATGTCCTGCATTACCAAAAGCCCTTTCAAAATCAATTATTAATACCATTAAAGGTGGAAGTGTTATTTACGCTCACGCTTAATAAAGTAAAGCATAAATAAATTCTTCGGTATTTATTTATCATAGAGTTAATTCTTCTATTAACTCTATGATACTTAATATTAAAAATGTAGATTACTTTCTGGCTTTTGCTCGTGAAACCGCAATCAGGCGATTCTCTAATACTTTTTTCTTAGTAGCACTCGCTTTCCCTAATTCCCTTAGTACTCGCGTAATTTCACCATCTAAGTACTTCACCGTTTTCGTTTGAGTTAAAGACCGAATAACCTTTTCAGCATTGGTCGGAATCGGTTGTTCTAGTGCCCACAAGTAACTGTAATCACCTCTTTTGGGTGATGTTTTTTGCACTTCGACAGGAGGTTTTGCCATATCATCAATTCGACCGACTTTATCGTAATATTGATGAACCAATTCAGAACGGTAATAAGGCACTTCACCTTGTTGGTACAGTGCTTCACCGGCATCTGTTGCAATACTGACTTTAGCTTCTGGCACAAAACAACTGGCACACAAACGCTCACTATCTTTAGCATTTTCAGTTGTATAAAACACACTTGCGGTTTCTTTTGCCCGCGTTAGAGCAACATATGCTAAACGGCGCTCTTCCTCTGTATCGGCACCAATACTTGCAGCTGAACGGTTAACATACGGGAAGGCGTCTTTATCCCAATAAGGCAAATACACATGGCGATACTCACAGCCTTTCGCTCTGAATATTGTTGTAAGTTGCACGCCATGCGCCGCTTTCTCACGTTGATGCACCTGCCCTGTTTGGTGGGTATAGTATTCAAAGTACTGTAGCGCTTTAGCACAGTTTTGATCCATAGTATCCAATACGGTTTCAATACTATCTAGACGTTCGAGCGCTTCTTCAATCTCAGAGCTGGTTGCTTCAGTTTTCCAAATCCAATTGTCTAACAAGCTATCTTTTCGATACTGACGGTACACCTCTACAGCCTTGAAAGATCCTTTCCGCTCAATGCGAGTCAGTAGCTCTAACCGATCAATAAAGCTATCAAGGTTAGCGTCTTTAATTTGCGCTTTCTGCTTTTCTGCATAACTTAGCCATTGACCCGTTGGCAGTGCAGCAACAGCTGCACACATAGGCTGTAATGTTTTATTTGGCACATAGCAGTGAGGAAAGCACATTAAGTTGAATAATAAACCTGATTTTTGCTGCTCTGTCCCTTCCTTAAAACGTCCAGTCGTAAATATCATCAGATCCATGAGCAATCTAACCTCACGGCTATTAGAAAGCACCGAGGGTATCGGCATCTGATAGGGGATCTGCTTAGAAAGAAAGGCGAGCTCAAAAAGCAAAGCTTGAGACCAACGGCGGACCAAAATAGCAATATCATGGCTTTGAACATCATTCGCAAGATGATCATGAATGGATTGCGCAATTTCACCGACCTGACGACCACTCCCCTGCACGCATACATGAGTATTATCAGGTTTTGCATTCGCAACAGTGATAAAGTCCTGAAAACGGTTTTTATTTTGAGCAATCAACTGCCCAGCAGCCAAGGCTAAGGTATGGCCAAAACGGAAAGTATTTGACAGGGTGTAGGTCGTTGCTGGCGCAAAATCACGTTCAAAATTCAACATGAATTGAGGTGCACTCCCGCGCCACTTGTAAATACACTGGTCAACATCACCCACAGCAATAAGCTGTGCTTGATCGCCCAATAAAGCCTTTAATAAAGCATATTGCGCGTTGTTGATATCTTGAAACTCGTCCACCACCAGCAAGCGGATCTGATTTTGATACTGGATGCGAATAGCTTCTGACTGTTTCAGCACTTTCACAGATTCAACCAGCCAATCATCAAAAAACAATTTCTTGTGTTGCTTTCGAACGGCCTCAAATTCACGGTAAGCATCGAGTATAAAGCGGTACTCCTGATTAATATCTGTCAGATCAAACACTTCTTTTGGCGGCAATAAATAGGCTTTCACTAAGCCAATAAAATTCATCAAAAGCTCAATCGTTTTCGGATCTTTAATCAGCTGCTGGCGTTGATAGGATTTTTCCTGCTGAGCAATCCCTCGAAGGATCTGCTTTGCAAAACGTTTGTCTTGCTCGCCTTCATTAAAATCAATCTGATAGCCCGTTTCACGCAAATACCCCGTTTGATTTAAAAACTTTAGGCAAAAGCTATGGAAGGTATGAACAGGGACATCCTGCATAACGCCCGATGCTTGCAGTTTTTGTTTGAAATCAGACCGAATATCTTTGTTAAACATCAGAACGAGCATTGAATTGGCTGGAATAGATTCCAGCTTTTGCCCAATCAAGCCAACTAAAGTCGTTGTTTTCCCTGTGCCCGCACCCGCGATACACACAGCGTTACCATCTTGGTGCTGAATAAAAGCATCTTGTTCTGAAGTAAAGGTCGTCATAATTCTAACAGGCTAAAAAATATGACTGTAATTTTGCCATAAATTGTGAAGTTAATGGATTTAATCCACCTTCTCCCTATGCTTCTGGTCAGTTTTTGCTCGTCGACAAGGTTCCGAGCAATACTCCACGTCATGCCAGCAACGCTTCCATTTTTTACGCCAACTAAAAGGCTTTAAACAAACAGCGCAACGTTTTGTTGGCAGGTGAGTCTTTTTCATCAGAGGTCTTATTGATAATAAAAAAGTAAATGTGATCGCCCTATCGACACCCTTCGTAGATTAAGGACCAGACGGGAGGAAGTATTATGAAAGCTTGGTTGAAAGTTTCTTTATTTGCACTTGCAGCAGCCTTTATTACTGGATGTAACGATGACGATGATTCATCAATGACTCCAACAGAGGCACAACTTCGGGTAGTACATGGTTCGGCTGATGCGCCAGCCGTCGATATTCTCGTAAACGATGCAGCAGCATTTACTAATAAAAGTTTCAAAGACGTGACTGAATACGCCATGTTGCCACCAGCCACTTACAATGTAAAAGTCGTTGGAGCTGGCACCACTACGGCTGTGTTTGAGGCTGATATACCAGTCGAAGCAAATAAAAAATACAGTGCGATTGCGTTAGATAAATTCACCGGAGGAACAGGGCCATTTACCGTCATCTTGCTTGAAGATAACGTAGAAGTAAAAGACGAGATGGCACAGTTACGGTTGATCCACGGCTCAGCGTTCGCAAACGATGCTTCCGCAGCAGGTGTTGATATTTATGTCACAGCATCACAAGCCGATATCACGAATCTAACACCCAATGTATCAGCCCTAGTATTTAAGAAAGACACTGGCTATGTCGCGCTACCAGCAGGCCAATACCAGGTGTCACTGACACCAACAGGGACGAAAACTGTGGTTAAAATGGTAACGATAGATTTAGAAAATGGCAAAGTTTATAACGCCATTGCCTCTGATATGGACGCTAACTTTGCGGCAGTAGATTTAATTTTGATGGATGGCTTTGTAGAATAACCCCTTTATCGAAACCTTATTCCTAACAAACAAAAACAGCCCATGATGGGCTGTTTTGATTATGCCTTAATACCCGTTCAATTTACGCAAGAACAAATATTGAGAGTAAGGCATGACTGGCTGTTAACTAGCTGGTCTAATTAGAAACTGTACTGTACACCTAGGCTAACAGCTTCTTTTGATACTTTTGTATCACCTTTCTTGTATTTACCGTAGTGACCCACTTCAGTCGTTAATGCAATTTGCTCAGTCACTTTGTATTTAGCACCAATACCGTAAGAAAGGCCTTTCAGTGACGCTTTTTCTTTGTGGCCTTTATCTTCTAAAGACACTTTGCCGTATGAGTAACCAGCAAGGCCATAGACAGAGAAAGCATCAGTGATTGGGTAGCTCGCCAATGCATAAGCACCTACATTGTACTTTTCTTTAGCTTTTACGGCATTGTACTTACCGCTCTTAACGCCCATACCTGCACGGCCTTCTACCGAGAAGTATTCGTTAACTTCGTAACCTACTTTACCATTGATTGAACCAAGTTTAGTCTTTTGCTTGTCACCGTTACCTTTCATTGTTTGTTGCTGTAGTTGTAAGTCACCACCTACATATAGACCTTCTGCTTGTGCAGCTGTCGCACCAAAACCGATAGTAGAAACGATTGCTAAGGCTAATAACTTTTTCATGATAGCTCCATGTATTTATAATGTTGTCTTAATACCGCACGAACCTAATTTAAAGGCTATTTTAATTTTGGTTTCGAACGTTGTTTTATTTGATGAGGTGGAATTTACTTAAGTTACGGATGCTTGTAAATAGCAAAAGCGAATTAATTATACATTGTTTTATTGCGACAATAGAAAACAATCACTTAGCAGTGAAAATAATTTAACCTTGTGTATTTACTCTAAAAACACACTAATCCAATATGGCTTTAATTAAATTAAAATCACAAATAATAGATAGCAATGCATACACCAGGGGAATATATTTTTATTTCCTGATGACTGAAATTTGACCATCTGATAATGCAACGCCTCTAACAGGCATGTTTAAAAAGCAGCTACCCTCATTTACTGTCCACGACTTATTCACCACAAACCGCTCTATATCTCGTTGCTTCTCCCTACAAAAGGCAAACGATTGCTTTTTTACTGGCAGACTTTACAACTTCTGGTATGATCCGCACAGAAACAGGCAGTTGCCCTTCACAGGTACCAACAACGCGTTAGTAGCTGTGCTTTCATCGCATTAATATGAAATAGGAATTTCGCCATGAGCCTCGCTGATCAAGTTCTTGCTGTAAATAATGACCTTCCAATCCGTACCGACAAACCCGTGCACAGCGGTAAAGTACGTTCGGTATATTGGTTAACCGAAGAAGACAGCCAGCGTCTGATTAAGGAAAAAGGCTATAACGTAAAGCCTGATGCCCCATTGGCAATTATGGTTATCAGTGACCGTATTTCAGCTTTTGACTGTATCTGGCACGGCGAAGGCGGTATGAAAGGCGTACCTGGTAAAGGTGCAGCGCTTAACGCAATTTCAAATCACTGGTTTAAATTATTCCGCGACAATGGCTTAGCCGATAGCCATATTTTAGACATTCCCCACCCTTTCATTTGGATCGTCCAAAAAGCAAAGCCTGTTATGATTGAGGCTATTTGCCGCCAATACATCACGGGCTCTATGTGGCGTTCATACGAGAAAGGTGAACGTGAATTCTGTGGTATTGAAGTACCAGAAGGCTTAACGCGTGACCAAAAGCTACCTGAATTACTTATTACCCCTTCGACCAAAGGCATTTTAGAAAATGTTCCCGGCGTTCCTGCGGTTGATGATGTAAATATTACCCGTAAAAATATTGAAGATAACTTTGCAGCCTTCAATTTCAAATCTGCCGATGATATTGCGTATTACGAGAAGCTGTTGAAAGAAGGCTTTGATGTGATCAGTGGTGAACTTGAAAAACTGGGTCAAATCTTCGTTGATACTAAATTTGAATTTGGTTATGTGGAAGATGCACAAGGTAACGAAAAACTGATTTATATGGATGAAGTGGGTACACCAGATTCTTCACGTATTTGGGAAGAGTCTTCTTACCGTGACGGTAAAATTGTCGAAAACTCAAAAGAAGGTTTCCGCCAATTCCTGCTTAACTACTTCCCTGATGCCGACATTCTGCTCAACAAAGATCGTATGGACGAGCGTTTTGCCCTTGCCCGTGATAACGAACTGCCAGAAAGTGCATTAATGGCGTTATCAAAAACCTACACAGATATCGCAGAAAAAGTGACGGGGGAGAAAATTGTACTTAGCCAAAATCCTAAAGCCGAAATCGTTGCGATCCTTCGCGAACAATACGGTTTGATCGATTAAGCATTAACAATAATCTCTGCAAATTTGAACTGATATCAAAAGGGCTGCAATTACGCAGCCCTTTCTTATTCCACATCGTTTTCCACATCGCTTCGCCATTCACGCGGCTTTTCGCGTAAACAGCCACACCACGACATCAGGGTTTGAAGGGAAATACCAATGGATATAAGACGCTGTAGTTGCCTCTTTAGTCCATACAGGATCTGTCTTACGACCATACTGACTCACAGGCTGCGTTAACACTTCTTCCTCTGACGTGGTCATTGAATAATGGAAGGTATGCCCGCGCAATGTGCCTAGATCAAAGACTGCTTCAACTATGCCTAATGCTGCCAGTTTAGGCTGCATTGTCGAGTGTGCATTTAACACCCCACACATAGAAACGGGAGAGGTGTCGAAAGATGATTCTGCTTCTGATGCTACCGCCGCTGTTAACGTTTTATTGAGATAAAGCATACCGCCGCATTCTGCGACACATGGTTTACCTTGTTGAACATGCTGTTGTATTTGCGCGATGAGTACCTGATTAGCATGCAATGCATCAAGGTGAAGCTCTGGGTAGCCGCCCGGCAAATATAAGGCATCGCAGCGTGGTAACGCGGTGTCCGTTAGAGGTGAAAAGTAGACCAGATTAGCACCCAAGGCTTCTAACAGCTCAAGGTTAGCCTGATACAAAAACAGAAAGGCGTTATCTTTTGCAACCGCAATTGTCATACCAGAAAGAGCTGTTTTTTGAGCAACAGTAACAGCATTTGGGTCATCTTGTAGCTCAAACTGGATTGGCTTAGGTAAAGGCACATCACTACTGGCAGCTATCACACTGGCTGCGTGATCTAATCTTGCTTCTATATCATCCAACTCGCTGGCCTGCACCAAGCCTAAGTGACGCTCAGGCAAAGCCAAATCCATGTCTTTCGGTAGCCAGCCACAGAATCTCAGCGGTGGACGTAGACTTTCTTGCAACATTTCAGCGTGGCGCTCAGAGCCAACGCGGTTTGCAATCACACCAAACACATCAACATCCTGACGATAACTGGCTAATCCATGTGCTATCGCACCAAAGGTTTGGGCCATAGCACCGGCATCAATCACAGCTAAAATAGGGATACCAAAAGCTGCGGCAATATCTGCACTGGAACACTGGCCATCAAACATCCCCATCACGCCTTCAATTAAGATCAAATCCGCTTCTTGCGATGCTTGTGCCAGTAAATTTCGGCAATGTGCTTCGCCACACATCCAAAAGTCCAATTGATAAACAGGCGCTTTAGAAGCTAAAGCCAAAAACTGCGGATCAATAAAATCAGGGCCTGTTTTGAATACCCTTACCTTCTTGCCTTGTTGCGTGAAGTAACGCGCTAATGCAGCAACAACCGTGGTTTTCCCTGTGCCTGATGCCGGTGCTGCCACAACCAAGGCTGGGCATGAATATGAACTCATTGATTGTCCTTAATATGGGTTAATACTGTGTTTACTCGCTGCAAGTCCGCATCATTGTGTGGCAAACCAAATCGAATCGCATGTTTCTCGTCGCACAGTCGCACCAACACGCCTTGTTTGGCTAGTGATTGATGCCACCAAGCGGCTTGTGGCAGCTGAACCGTATGAAAAAGTATCCCGCTGGTCATTGTTACTTCAGCGGCGTTATCTTTGTTAGAAAAATGCAGCGACAACACTTGGTGTAATTTATCAGCCATGACAGAAATTCGTTTACGTGTTTGTTGCTGCCAGCTTGTATCTGCTAATGCTTGCTGCAAAACATAGCGGCTGGGGCCAGCAACCGCCCAAGGACCAAGTAATGCCTGTAGCGACTCTAACAGCTTAGGTTGAGCGTTTACAAAGCCAACCCGTGCACCAGCTAAACCAAAGAACTTACCGACAGAGCGCAATACAACACAATTATCAAGGGGCGTTTCAGCTGAAGCATTCGAGTACAAAAGTGAGTGTTCTGGCGTGAGATCCATAAAGGCCTCATCAACCACCAGCCACCCACCTCGTTGAACCAATGCTTGTTGCCACAGGTGTAACTTATTGGCAGGAACATAATGCCCCGTTGGATTATTCGGGTTAATCACCACCAGCACATCTGCGGTCATTAACATCTCAGCGGAAGGTTCATCAGTATAAAAAGACAATGAGACTTGAGCTGTAGGGAATTGTAGTATCGCTTTGCGCCAAGCCTGCTCATGCTCTTTATAACCCACCTGTGGCAATGCGATCTGAAGATCCTTTTTACAACCCCCTTCGCCTTCGCCTTCGCCTTCGTAATCACTTTCAATCAGCGCCGATAGAATCACACTAGGCAGCGCCATGATAGCGGCTTGACTACCCGCAACAGGTAATAAAGACTCGCAGCCATAATAGTGTTGTGCAGCTTCGACTAAACCATCATCATCTTCAGGCAGGCGATTCCACACATGTGTTGGGATCTGGCCAATAGGATATGTCCAAGGGCTCACGCCTGTAGAAAGATCAATCCATTCTTCTAGTGGCCGTTGATACAAAGCCGCATACTCGCGTAATTTTCCGCCATGATTCAGCATGTTTTACTACTCATAAATAATCTCGATTGAGCTCTATAGCCTTTATAACGCGGCAATAATCACCAAGACAGCAACCCAGCACCATGCGCTGCGTTCCACTAAACCACAGGCTAACGCAATTGCTGATGCCGTTGCTTTCTCACCCTGCCCCATAAAAATTTTATCGTGCAGAATCCCATGGTATATGGCAGGCCCACCAATGATGGTATTGATTGCCCCTGCCCCACTTGTCATCACCACCCCACCGTTAGGGCTGGCACATAGATGCGCTTGAGTTCGCCAACAATGAAGCGCATTTTTAGTATTACCGATCACGGCATAAGTCAGGCCTGTTAGCCGCGCAGGTAACAAACCCATGGCATCATCAAGTTTTGCCGCGCTGTAACCAAAGTGGCGATAACGGTCATTTTTATATCCCCACATTGCATCTAAGGTATTCACTAACCGAAACAACACAGCGGCTGGCGCCCCACCAATAATGAACCAGAACATCGCACCAAAAACGGCATCGTTACCATTTTCAAGCACTGACTCCACCGTTGCTGACGTCACTTGATACTGATCCATTGCGCTGGTATCGCGGCTGACAATCCAACCCACTTTTTCACGCGCCGCACTAAGATCACCTGCTACCAAAGGGCGGTAAATCCACTGTGCATGCTGTAATAAACTGGTTTTGCCCACCGTGAAGTACAGCACAATGGCATTCGCCGCTAACCACAGATATAACGAGGCATGATAGAGCCAACCAAATAACCAGTATGAGGCCAATAAAATAGGCAAAACAGCCAAGCACCAAGCGAAGATCCCAAGCAAGACACCTCGTGCTCTCGCATTAGCCATTCTAGAGCAACGTTGTTCAGAAGCACCAACAGCTTGGCTTGACGTGGATGTATTTAGCTGGCGTTCAATCCAATTCGCCCAATGCCCAAACCCAACTAATGGATGAAATCGGCGCACTTCACCCAGCCAACTATCTAGCAACAAGCCAGCTGCCAGTAAAAGCGCCAGTGTTAATGCGACAGAGCCAAATAATGTCGGTGGGATATACGCCCAAAGCATGGTGTATTAACCTTCTTATGCTATACCTTACCTTCTACCACACGTGCTTTGCGACACGCATGAGAAAACGTAGGGTCATATAATTTTGAATCGACAAAGTCTTGTTCGCCAAGCACCTTACTCACAATAATCATTGCGGTAGAACGAATATTGGCGTCATGCATTTTGTCAGCGATATCAGCGAGTGTACCTCGAATAATGCGCTGTTCTGGGTGAGAGGCTTTTTCAACCACAGCAACGGGCCAGCTCATCGGATAAACCTCGGACAGTTCACGCACCACCTTACGAATCAATGTTGCGCTCAAAAACAGACACAGCGTTGCTTCATGTGCTGCCAGTGATTTGAGGTTTTCTTTGTCAGGTACAGGCGTGCGACCAGATGCGCGACTTAATATGATCGTTTGACACTTTTCAGGCAAGGTCAGCTCTTGACCCAATGCAGCAGCAGAAGCCTGAAACGATGATACACCAGGGATCACCTGCCAATCGATACCAAGTGCATCTAAACGGCGTACCTGCTCGGCCAGCGAAGAATAGATCGAAAGATCTCCCGTTTGTACACGCGCCACATCTTCACCATTCGCAAAGGCATCCGTGTACACCTTAGTGATCGCATCCAGATCCATATCGGCAGAGTTAAACACTTTCGCATCGGGTTTCGCACGTTCTATCACGGCTTTGGGTACTAAGCTGCCTGCATACAAGATCACAGGGCAACGCTCAACTAAGCGCGCACCTTTTACTGTGATCAAATCAGGATCACCCGGCCCTGCACCTATAAAAAAGACGGTCATACTCGATCACCCTCAGTCATAGTTTGTTCCTGAAACTCAGCATCAATTTGAATCTCGGTTTCAACTTGAGGTGCACCTGATGTTTTCAGTGCATGTCCTCGCTTTTGCCCTGACAGCACAGCCCCTGTTTCAAGCTGATATTTATTCTTATAACCACGTGGGGTGACAATCCAATCGCCAAAGTAATAGCTATTACTGTTACCCACGAGTACCGCAGCATTCATACCAAACTCGAGTGAAGTGAAGCTGTCGAGCGTGCTTAACATCACACGCTGATCATCACGATACGCGGCATTCACTACCGCGACAGGGGTCTTAGGGTCACGGTGTTGCAATAAGATCTGCTGCGCGGTTTCAATATGGCTTTTACGCTTTTTCGATCTTGGGTTATAAAACGTGATCGCAAAATCGGCCATTGCAGCCGCTTCTATCCGCTTGGTGATCACCTCCCAAGGCGTCAGCAGATCCGATAACGAAATCGTGCAACTATCATGACCAAGCGGCGCGCCCACTAACGAAGCGCACGCATTTGCCGCAGTGATCCCCGGAATAATGACAAGCTCAACAGCAGGTAACTCAGGGTTACGCTGTTGTAATAGCTCCAGCACTAAGGGCGCCATTGCGTACATCCCAGAATCGCCTGAACAGACGAGTACAACCGACTTTCCTTCCGCTGCAGCATCAATCGCCGCTGCCGCTCTTTCCCACTCACGCGTCATGCCACTTTGAATCACTTCTTGCTGATCAATAAGCGAAATAATCAAATCGACATAGGCTTTATAGCCAGCCACAACATCGGCAGATTCAATGGCTTCGCGAGCGGCAGGGGTCACTAAATCTATACTGCCAGGACCAAGGCCAACCAAGGTTAATTTAGCCATGGTTCACCTCGGCAACGCCGCTAATATCTAAAGCCCGTTCTGGTGCACCTATTTTGATCAATCCTTCCGCGATTTGCTTTTCGATTATCTCGAGCAGTTCAGGCACATCTAACATACAGAACTTTTCATTCGTCTTATCATTCAGCGGCTCACACGCCTTATCATTCACCGTCTCAAAGCTGTTAGCTGTTGCGTGTTGAACAGGCTCTGCAACTTGCACATCAAAATCTGCATCAAGTTGACTTTTGATACTGGCCAGGTCATTTTCAAAATGATTGCCTGAAACTAACAAGAGCGGCACTAAACGCAGCTTGGGTTTTTCACCACTGGCAATCAAAGACTGGCAAGCCTGTTTCATTTCTTCGCTTAGGCTATCAATCAGTAATCCAAACGGCCACGCCCCTTCCAAAGAGCAGGTGAAATTACGCTTAGAGATTTTAGTCAGTAAGCTATCGCAATAATGAATGGCTTGATGACCAGGGTTGTCCAACAGCGGGGCACCATGGTGGATATACAAATTACAGCCTTGATCAACGGGAAAACGCTGATGCAGTGCGCCAAGCAATTTCGTCGCCAATTGGCTGTGATGCATAATGGCTGGTGTTTGACCGATTCGTGAAAACGAAAACTGCTTAAAACCATCTACAATTTTGGTTAGGTATAAATGCTCATCCGTTGGGAACAAGTAGCAAGAAACCACTAAAATATGCTGATAACCTTGAGTATCTAAGTCCGCTAACACTTGAGGTAGGCTCTGGCAGACCTCACCTTTGCGGGCGAGCTTCTTAATAACCATTTTAGAGCTAGTTGCCATGCGAACGTGACAGTCTGGGTATAGCTCACTGATGTGTTGCTGGAGTTTCACGTAGCGCTGCTGTTCTACCACAGAGCCAAAACAGCTCAGAACAATAGCAGTACCTTGGTTGTAATGACGTAAACGTTTCATTGATATTCCTATTTCAATTTTAAATTATGTTTTCCATAACAATCACTCGTGACTAACTGAAGCTAGCGCTTATTGGCATTGTTCAATCTGTGCATCTTCTATCGGTGCAAAAAAGCCTTCAGCCAACACCTGTTGCAATGGTGTTCGCGTTTTCAGCGCGAGGAAGAGTTGCTGCCAATCGTCTTCTGTTAGCGCGTCGATATTGCGTAGCCAAAGGCCATTATTAACCGGCGTTTCATGGCTCGCTAAGCGCTCATAAATCACCAAAGCGGCGCGATTGCGACATGTCCCCGCACAATGAGTACGGCTGATTTTAATGCGGTTTTCACCTTCACTCAGCCCTAATTCTTTCAGGTAAGTTCTTAGATGATGGGCTAAATTACGGCTACCTTCTTTAGCGCAGCGACCACCTTCACAGACCAATACATGGTGGCGGTGGTATAGCATAGGTCGGTTTAAATCAACGTGCTTTGGCTTACACTGATACCCTTTGACGACTTCATTGCCATGCGCATTTATATGGCAATTTTCACCTAACCAGTTCTTCCATTTTTTCTTCGCCATGGCTTCATCAGCAGGAATACGTGCACAGGCCAAGGTCATGTTGAAGCCATCTTGCTTGTACTTCCACTTAGGCACTAATAAGCGATTCGCTCCTGCTTTTTTCAGTGCCGCAGCTTCCGCAACCGATGATACGCCAGTGATTTTTTTGACAAACTCAGAAGGGTTTTCAATGCCTTCAACATCCGCTAATTGCGACGCTTCAAAAGTGACAAATGGTGTTTGTTGACGCTGAGAAATCGCATGAATACCCGCTTCATCGGCTTTTAACGCAATACTGGAAAAAGCAGCCACGGATTCTGACGCTAAACTATGTTCATCGAGGAAGGTTTGTAGCCCTTGCTGAATCACATGGGCAGGGGTATTTCTGTCGCAACCTATTCCTAATACCAAGGATTTTGGTCGCCACAGCACGCATTTATTTTGCCAATCTGCATACCCTTCCGGTATTTGCTGATCGCAAATCAATACCAGTCCATCCCATGAATCAGTGGAGATTGTCGATAACTGGGTCGCTGCCAATTCTGGATGGCAAATCAAATTGGCAGGCATAGAGCGCTTTTCACGCCACCAATTCTGTTGCCCTGCGCGCTGTACTATCAAAACAGGTTTTTCATTCACTACGGCAGCAGAAACAGCTGTAATAGCGGGTTCGCATTCAGGGGCAAGTTGCCAACCAAGCGCGGCACCTAGCATATCTACCGATAAACTCCCAGCCACATCAGATGCAGTTGTTACCACGGGTGTCGCCGCTAATAACTCAGCAACACGGCATGCTAAAGCGTTCGCGCCACCACGGTGGCCTGACAACATAGGAATGACAAAATTGGCATGATCATCAATACAAATCACCCCGGGATCGGTGCGTTTATCCACCATTAGAGGAGCAATCATACGACTGACGATCCCTGTGGCGAAAAAGCAAATATGATGATCATAGTCACTGAAACGCTGCGCCATAAAATCCGACAAGGGTAAGGTTAAGTGCTGGATTTGTGCTTCATTGTGCTGAAACACCTCTTGACCAACATCTGACACAAACACAGTGGCAAATGGCAAGGTCTTTGCCAATCGCTGAGCTTGCTTAGCACCGTGAAGGGTGATGGCATAAATGGCTATTTTCACGCAGCAGATTCCTTGGCTAACGATGAGGCTTGGGTTTGCTGACCTAGGGTTTGTTGAGCTGAGATTTGCTGAAGCGATTGATCAGTCGAGTCTTGCTCTACGGACGTGCCGCGCAACACACCACGACGAGAGCGTACTGAAAGCTGCACCATAGAGAAATAACGGTGGCCCTCAGGCACGTCACGCAAGTCTTGATACACTTCTTGCTTGTCGGTAGTGGCATGCGACACATAAGTGGCACAAGCGAGCATATCCATGCTTTCCAGTAGCGCAGTTAACTGAGGAACAATACGGCCTGCTTTGATCAACATGATGGTATCGAACTCTTCGACTAAGCGCGGTAAGCACGATAATCCCCAAGTGGCAGGCACCACACAAAAACGCTCTTGGCCGTCAGCTAAAGGAATTTGGGTTTGAGCGGGAATAGCTGTGACCGAGGTAATACCCGGTACAATTTCAACCTCAAGCTGTGGCAGTAGTTCTTGTAACTCTTCTTGAATATAGGCCCAAGTGCTATAAACCGAAGGGTCGCCTTCTGTTGCAAACACAACATCTTTACCTTGTTGTAAGCGCGCAACTAACGACAATGCCGCTTCACGCCACGCCGGAATATTAATCTGCGGATCGCGACTCATTGGAAAGTGCAAAAACAGCTTTTCGCCCTGCATCTCGTCATCTTGTACTGCACCTGCGACGATCTTGTGAGCAAAAGATGCCTGTGAGCCTTTATCCTTTTCAGGAAACGCCACAACATCCACTGTACTGATTAATCGGTGTGCTTTTAATGTCAGTAGTTCACTGTCGCCAGTCCCCACCCCTACGGCATAGAGCTTGCCTAATTGTTTAGTCATTATTATTTTCGCTGTGTAATTCTGTTTGAAGACGTTTATCAAAGATAAAAAGATGAATCGGGTTTTCTGCTTGATAGCGGGTGTAATGTGCTAATGGTACGCCCTGAGAAATAGAGACCATTTGCACTAGCGCCTTGACGTTGCGCTGTTTTGACCAAGTGTGAAGTTCGGCGACTGAGTCTATGGTGACGGCGGTGGCAACAATAACGCCATCATCGGCTAAGCGCTGCCAGCATGTATCAAGGATTGCTGCCATTTCACCACGACTGCCACCAATAAATACGCTATTAGCTTGAGGTAAGTTGGCCAATTCCTCGGGCGCTTTCACTTTGAGCAGTTGTACATTGTCGGTCGCATGAGCAGCAATATTGGCTTCAATCGATTCATAACAATCACGATTAGATTCAAGGGTATAAACCTGTCCCTGCCAACACTGCTTAGCCGCTTCAATCGCGACTGAGCCTGAACCTGTACCTATGTCCCAAACGCTGTGGTCAGGGCAAATACGCATGCTGCTCAAAGCTAAATGACGAATAGGTTGCTTGGTGATTAAACCACGCTTAGGCATGCGTTTTTCAAATGTGTCATCGGCGGCATATTGACCATACCCACCCCAATAAAGTGCTTGCTGGCGTTGTAACACAACAAGATTAAGCGGATTAAAATCCTCAACTTGCTTTGTGGCTAATTCAGCTACTGTAAAAGCTGTGACCTTTTCTTCTATCCCGCCTAGCTGTTCACAAACCCATACCTGCCAATGCGCCTGATGATAAGTCAGTAAGTGCTTCGCTATGGCGCCAGGATGATTATTGCCGTCGGTTAACACACAAAACAGATCCCCTTGCTGTATTTGGCTGACAAGGCCCACTAACGGACGACCATGAACAGACAAACAAGTGGCGTATTGCCACGGCAATGCCAAGCGACTAAACGCCAACTGCATGGATGAAGGACTAGGAATAAAACGCAGCTCTGCTGAGGGTAAGTGGTTACTTAGTGTTTTACCGATACCGTAAAACAGAGGATCACCCGATGCTAAGATAACCACACCGCCCTCCTCACTTTCTTCTAATACTGCTGCTAACCATGCTTTATAGCCTTGCGCCATGGATAGCCGCTTCCCCTTGCATTGAGGAAACCAAGCTAATAAACGATCGTTACCTGCAACCACCCTAGCTTGCGCTACCGCGTTTACCGCACGGCTGGTTAAGCTCATGCAACCATCTTCAGGCACACCCACAACCGTGATCGCTGGCAGCTCAGAAGGGGCAATATCACCACTGAGCATTAGACCGACTCCATCAGCAAAGCATGAATCGTTGAAACCACTAATGGGCTTCCCCCTTTGCGTCCCACACTGGCGATATAAGGAATAGTGCTTTGTTCAGTCAATGCTTGCTTTGATTCTTCCGCTTTCACAAAACCAACAGGAATACCTATGATGAGCGCAGGTTTAGCCTCGCCGGCTTCCACCATACGTAAAATTTCAAACAAGGCTGTCGGCGCGTTGCCAATAGCAATGATAGCGCCATCTAATACACCAGCATCTCGGGCATATTGCATCGCTTGTATGGCTCGGGTTTCACCGCTGGCTTTGGCCCGTTCAATCACTGTCGGGTGGCTGATAAAGCAGTGCGCTTGGTTACCATGTACTGATAAACGCTGCTGGCTCAGTCCCGTTGAAATCATGGTGACATCGGTAATAATTTGGGCCCCCGCTTGTAGGGCTTGAATACCCAAACTCACCGCATTATCACTGAACTGAAAGAGCTGGGCATATTCGAAATCCCCCGTGGTGTGGATGGCGCGACGCACCACATTCCATTCAACAGGTGTGAACGAATGCCCACCGTGAAAGGCTTCTATTTCATGGTCGATAATCGCGAACGAATTATTTTCGATTTGTCGACCTTGTGCAGTCATTTGCTGCATCTTATTCATGGTATGTCCTTATGAGCTGAGGGGGATACTTGCGCACTTTTAATATGAATATTGCTTTTGCTTGTGCTGTCACTAAGCATGTGATGATGAGATGGCGAGCGGTGCATGGCCAATAAGCGACCATCAAAATCAATTAATCGAAATTCGATATCAAGATAATGATCAACGTATACTGCGGCATGTTCCGCTGCTTGTTGGCATAGCAAATCTAAAAAAGCTTGAGGGGACGTTTCACGCCATAAATCTAAAACATGGCGGCCCGTATTCGCATCTCTTATTTGCTCGCACAGTTCAGCTGCGCACTCACTTTGAATCGCAAGATCTGCCAATAATTGAAAGTCGATGGCACGGCCTGAGACATGTGTCATCATGTGACCAGCCACCATTTTGGCTAGCTTGCCTATCATGGCGACAACCGTTACTTTTGGGACGTGATAACGCTTACTAGCACGTAAACCAACGCCGACAAAATCGCCCGCTTGAATAAAACAGATACTGTCTAACTGCGGCAGCATTGCCATAGCGGATTTTTCGGAGCGAGACCCCGTCGTGAGCACAACATGATTTTGTTGATTCGCGTTAGCAATTTGCACAGACTGGCGCACTGAAGCAGAAAAAGCAGAGGTGGAATAAGGTTTGACCGTGCCACGCGTGCCAAGAATAGAAATGCCGCCGATTAACCCGAGGCGAGGACCTATGGTTTCTTTGGCGCGTTCTTCACCATCAGGTACACGAATTTCTAGCACGATACCTTGCTGACAACAATTACGTGATTTGGCATCAGCGTTTAGGTTCCATTCGAGCTGCACCATATCGAGGATATTAGCCCGAGGCACAGGGTTTATCGCAGGCTGGCCAACGGGTAACTCCAGCCCTGGTAAGGTTACTCGCGCAACCCCAACGCCACCATCAAGTAAAATGCCTGATTGGTCGCTCCATTGCGCAAAGCACTGAATTTCAGCGCCATGGGTACAATCAGGATCATCGCCTGCATCTTTAATAACCCCAGCAAGTACACCATCGCAATGGTATTCAAGTCGTGCAATAGCAAAGGTAGCCGATTCAAGATTAGGCAAAGTAATAGAAATAAACGGCAGAGATTGCCCTGTCAGCAAAGCATGAACAGCGGCACGACTGGCAGCCGCAGCACAAGCACCAGTCGTAAAACCAGAACGTAAATCGGTGCGTTTTTTTGAGCGCTTAACCTTGGTGACCAAAGCTCGCTCCACAATTTTTATGATTCGCCATAGCGCCTTACCATTCCATAGTGGTAATGCTGTTTAGCTTTGCGAAAAGCTCGACATCCATTACTGGGGTTCAAATACAATTACCCCCGAATAGCCGAACGCAACGATAGAGAAATCGCTGGAAGGTACGATGCTGAGTATCCCCGCTCAGAATTCGGAAGCGAATGAAGTAACAGGTATCCTGACTAACGACTAAACCGCTTCAACCCCTTCCCGAATAATATCGTCATTACTCAGTGGCTTTGTTAAAACTCATCGCTTACAGTTGCGGGTACAGCTCAGGTTTCTCACCTGATTCCCTGCATGGCTGATAAAGGCTATTTTGCTGCGATTATCTCTCACCATGGTCACTCAGTATTCAAGCTGGAATGACATTACTTATTATGTGGTTTATTATCGAACTAGTTTAATGATATACCTCTAGTTATCAACACTAATATTTACTTTTCATTCACTTAAATTAAGCTGAGATGGCATTAGCTCAAATATTTTCATTGCTGTATTCACGGGAATACCTTCTCCGTATGACCACGATACTCGGCCATTGACAATATTCCATGCGCAGCGAATCCACTCGCCGTGACTCACCACGTAAACTGTTTTTCCTGCGTGTCGACTGACCAAAGTCTGTAAAAAATCGGCTACTCGCCGCTCAAACATGAGCTCACTCTCTGCTAATAAACCTGTCGCTATCGTATCGTACGCATCCAGTCGTTTTTCATAACGGCTTTGATAAGCTAACCAGTGTTGAGTATGTAAAAAACCGTCAACACATTCATTTTTTTGCTTACCTTCGAGAATACCAAATCTTCTTTCGCGCAGGCGTTGATCTGGCACGATATGACCGCCACTCTCGTTACAAATAATACGAGCAGACGCCAGAGCTCGGCCAAGGTCACTTGAATACACAATATCGGCGGGGTATTTTCGACAGCATTGGCTTGTTGATATCAAACAGGCGAGCTGCTTTCGACCTTCAATCGTTAAGCGACTGTCTCGCCAACCTTGTAACTTACCAACAAGATTCCACTCAGTTTGCGCATGGCGCACCATAACAAGCCGAACAGACGGTTTATTATCATTTATCTTCATTTGCTGTTTTATCGGCGCCACCTTGAACCTGTAATAATAAGTTTACACTTTAGTGTATTTCTTCGAAAACAGCATAAGGCAATGGTATAGCCGCGATCAAACAAAGTCGGTATTATCAGCCCAAGCAAACTTATTGCCGCTTTTCACTTTTTCGTACTCAGTGAAAAGCCCGTAAGCCCTTTATTTTTGGTCATTTAAAGGCTTACACTAGTGGAAGGCCATAGTTCGGTCAAACTCGCCTTCCCTATTCCTCTCTCAACCACAGCTACGATAATATACTTGGTATATTGTCGAATTTCGTGTATCTAAAATTCAGTCTTTTGTTTACTTTTTACTACATCCATGACAAAACCCATTGCGTCATAGTCTTAGCTAAGTATTGTTTCGATGAAAAAAAACCAAGTGGCAAGCACTTGGTTTTAATATCACCGCGATGTTATTACACAGCGAGCAGTCGAACTATGGTTACATGCGTTCCACTTTCATTTTTGGCACTTTCACATCTACAACACAAGTCATTTCCATGTGACGTGAAGGCAGCGTTTTAGTATCACAATGACGAAGCTGAGCCACACCAACACCAACAGCCTTACTGGTTAAGCAAGATTGCACATCACCGTATGATGACTGTGAACCATTGCGGTCTAACACAGTTTCATTTTGGGTAAAGTGCTTCTCAATAGCGACACCATTTGTTTCCATCACAGCTAATGATAGCGCACGGTCACGGGCTGCTTCTTCAAGTGTGGTAATGCTATCGCGATCCCCCCCTGCCACCACAACGGTTTGCTCAGACGTAACATAAATACGCTCGCCTGCGGCATCGGTTTCATGAATAACATGCAGCTGTAGCTGGCTTTCACATGAGCTTACATCACCAAAGATTTTCGATTTTGCTGGTGGAACGTGAACGGTCACACTCGGCTCAGATGCACAGCCAGCAAGTAAAAGTAATGCTGTTGCTGCACTAAGCAGATTTAATTTGTTCATCGTGGTTTTTACTCATTTGGAAGTAGTTTTCAACCATAGGAATCGAGTCTAAGATTTCCATGTTTTTTGGATCAATCACATTTGCTTGCTTGATCAGCTTGTAAGCATTTTTAAATTCACTCTCAAGGAATTTAATCATACCCATGTTGTGGGTTGCAATCGCCTGATCAACAACGTTAGGTGATGCCTGCGCTATTTGCTGATACATGGCATAAGCTTGATCGTAACGTTGACGCTGCGCATATTCATTCGCAAGATCAATGCTTTCATCATCACCGCTTAGTAAGCGAACCGTAATATACTTCTGGTGTGGCGTTAGATCTTGAGCAACATGAACTGAAAGGTCTTCTAAAATCGAGTTGTTCATGCTATCCCAACCTTGCAGTTTCGCGTGCGCTGCACCTATGCTATCTAGGTCATTTTTCTCACTACTTGATTGGCTAAAATAGTTACCAGAGGTAATTTCATGGCCATTCTTTTTCACAGAGTAAGTGACTGTCGCTGAACGCGTGCGCTTTGCGTAGTAACGGAAGTAATTACCATCTTCCGATTTCACTTCTTCTTTCCATGTCGATTCATCTTTGTCCCAGCTGATCTCGCCAGTAACAACTATGCCAAGCGCTTTACTTGCTGGGTCAACATAACCGTATTCACGGATTTTACTACGCAGCATCTTCGAAAAAACGGGACCTTTGCTTTTTTCAGAAGAAGAGAAGTTGTTCACTTCCATTTGCTTGTAATTAATACCTTTGTTACTTGGCGCTGCAATGGTTGAGCCCACTTCAGTGTAAAAAGCACAACCTGATGTTAATAGCGTTGCAGCAAGTACAGTCAAGCCTAACAAGCTTTTCATCATCGCTTTCATACTATTAACCCTCTAAAGATACTAACGCTTTCTTCATTGCTTCTTGCGCTTGTTCTGAGTCTAGTTTGTTCCAAATTTCATCGTTACGTGCTTTTTCAATAGCAGCAGCCATGTTTGCTTGGTAAGCATCGTTGGTCATTGCAACTAAAGTGTACATACCGCCGCTTGGTGATGTTAACGTTGTCATCACACGCGCATCACGAACAACAGTGCTAACAACGTTGTTAATGGTGATTTCTACCATTTCAGAAACGTGCTCGTCACTTACGGTTTTAGTGGTTGTGCTTGATTGTCTTGTTACCGCATCAAACTTGCTTTTAATGTTATTTTCTAACTGTGAGGCTAAACGCTGTTGTGCATTGTTCAATGCGATTTCGCGCATAATGCTTGAGCCTGCTACGCTTTTTTTCGCGTAACCCACACCAATGATTTCGTAACCTTGAGGCGTTACTTCACAAATCCATTTTGGTGCTTCTTTTGACGGCATGTCAGGGAAGTAACAATCTGCTTTTTGAATGTCTTCCGCTGTTTCAATGCTCGAACAACCGACCATAGTTACTACACCAAGAGCAACCATTAGCTTTAACAAAACTTTATTCATATCAATGTCTACCACTAAACAATTATTAATTAAGTATTTTTAATATTATTATTTCGACGCTAAGCAACAACAAGCATTCACATACTTGATGCATTACTAAACACTAGAAGTTTGACACAAAACACAAAGCAATTGAACCGCGTTTTAATGAAAATTCATTATTTTTACTCACAATTAAGACCAATAAAAATAGCAATGCGTCATGATGCGTATAATATACCTAACGCATAATTCTATGTCAAACCAATCATAGTAAATATAAGTAATCTATAATGACTTATTGCCGTATTGTTTACAGAGCTCTTTTACACCGACAAAAAAGGCATACCTAAGTATGCCTTCTATTACGTAATGTTAAATGACGCTATATATTGCTTAGATCACTTGAGCCATCAACAAAAAACAACCAAACAAGAAGCTAAGACCAAGTGCCATATTACCGCCAGATGCTTGGTACAATGTACCTTGTTCTGTTTGCAGCAACTGCTCACCATTACCACAGCTGTCCTGCTGGCGTACTTTCACCGTCATTGCCATTGGCACAAAAATCGCGAGGAAGACAAGGATAATACCTGCATAACCTAATACAGCTAGGAATTGATCGGCTGCTAACAAGGCACCAATCAAAGGGAAAATGAAGGTTAATACATAAGTTACAGCGCGATTTTGCTTAAACGCATCTTCATTTTGGTGGTAAAGCGACATAGCGACACCAAGGAATGATGTTAGAAGCGCAAGACCTGTGAACACCGACAGAATCGTATGAATACTGCTGTACTTAGTGCCCAAAGCTGCAATTAACTCAGAAACGTTAGCAAAATGGACCAACTGATCAGCGGTTAAGTTACCTACTGCTGCGTATAGCCAAAGTAAGTAGCAGAATAATGGGATAAGCGAACCAATCACCACCATATTACGCAGTTGCTTTTGAGACGCACCTTCGTTGTAAGTCACCAAAGATGGAATTACCACCATAAAACCAAAGCTTGTGAATAACACAGAGCTGGTTTTAATCAGGTCAACTTTACTATCACTTGTTACTGTTAGTAAGTTTTCCATAGAAATAGACGGTACTAGCGAGAATAAAGTCATCACCAGTACAACAAGCATCATGCCAAACAGTACACGGTTCAGCTTATCCACTACCGCCGTCCCTGCCGCCACGACGACACCTGCAATAAGCGTGAAAGCAATTTGCGTTTGCAGCATAGTAAGTTCTACCCCTGCACTCGCTGCCATTTTCTTCACTAAATCGCCAGCACCGATAATGTAAGCCATTAATAGGCAAACAAGTAGCGCATAAAGCAGGCCGTTAGTAACCACTTGGCCACCTTTACCCAGTGTTTTTCGGGCAATGGTATTCATACTTAAACCGCCACCCGCTTTGATGCTGGCTTCCAGTAAAAGTAATGCGGCGTAGGTCGTACCTGACCAAATTACCAACATTAATAATGTGCCCCAAAGCAGGCCGAATTGCGCCAATACCATAGGGATAGCAAGCATACCTGCACCTAGTGCAGTACCGGCAATGATCAAAGCACTGCCCATGATTTTTATATTCACAATGTGTTCCTTAAAGCGTTTTTGTTCTCGTTTTTTCCTGCGCAATACCAGTTTGGTCATTTTGTAGTACAGCTTGCAGAATAAGATTAATTGTTAAGCGATGGGTTGCTTAAACCATTAGCGTTACGCGCAAAAGCGCTTCATAAACGAGAAGTGATAAAATCGCTCTAAAGCAATAGAAGAGGTAGTTGAAATTGAGGATTGTGAATTAGTGGCACAGCCAGATAAGGCCATCCTTTGTGTGTCACCAGAAACTATATGCGATATAGCCTCTCGGTTAGTGTGAATCATCATCGTACTCCTAAAACGATCAGTTCCATTGTTCTATTGATGGCATTCCTTATGCCATCAAAGCAGCGTTTTACATGGTCAGTGAAAAATGCTGTTTGTTCGGTCAATAAGCAAAGTAATAATCTAGAGAGGAAAGCACAATACACTTGTGGTATTTATTTCGTTTATACCACCACAACGTGACATGGATCACACTTTGTTTTTCGAAACATAAAAAAGCCCCGTTTACCACACGAGGCTACCTAAAACACGCTTTTAAACTTTCTGGCACTTTAAGCTAAAGCGGTATCAGACTCCAGTGCCACCAGCATTAGTCGATTAAACTGCCCTGGCTTGACAGCAATCAAGCTACCATCGCCAAATTGAATACCATCAAAAAAATCACGTCCCCATTTTACCCGCTTAAACCTTGCATAGTGTGCTTTGGCATAAACGCTTTCCAAAGCATTTAGCACGCCTTCCTTGCTCGCCTGATCTATGATCGCTGGGCTTAATAATTTATTGGCAATCGTCATCCTTGCCTCCTGCTCATGGGGACTTCGTTCCTTTGTACCAAAATCTGACGATGATTCAATAGCCAATGTAGTAAATGGAGAGATTATGAGCGCTAACCTACATTCTCATGTCGTGATTCAATTCTTACTACAATAAAAAATCCAATCAACATACTCAATGTAAAAGCGACAATCGCTAGATTGCCCCCACTCAACGATGTTACAGCAGGACCTGGGCAAACACCTGCTATCCCCCAACCAATACCGAAAAGTGTAGCGCCTGTCAGTAACTTAGGATCAACCGTATTATTGGTGGTGATCTTAAATTCATTATCACAAACGGGTTTGTCTAGGCGACGAACCACTAAAAAATAGATCGGCATAAACACCATTAATGCACCGCCCATCACAAACATCAAACTCGGGTTCCAGTCACCTGTGATATCTAAAAATCCAATCACATTTACAGGATCAACCATGCCTGAGATCATCATTCCGAGTCCAAACAGTACACCTGCAATCAATGTTATAAGCCGTGTAAACATGGCACTTGAAAGTATGGTTTGAATCAACATAGCTAGCCCTTATATGTGAAGACGAACGAAGGTTGTTGCAATTGCACTAACCATAAATACACAGGTTGCAATAATAGAACGTTTCGACAAACGACCCATTCCACAAATACCATGACCACTCGTACAACCATTGCCAAGCTTGGTGCCTATACCCACCAGCAAACCCGCAAGAACGACCATAGGGATTGATGCAACAGGTAAATCGAGCGGTAGTTCAAACCCCAACATAGGTGCAAGTAAACTCGCAATGACCATCCCAAGAATAAAGGTCGCTCGCCAGCCAAACTCCCCTTTTTGAGGCTTTAATAACCCAGATAAAATGCCGCTAATACCTGCAATACGGCCATTCATCACCAAAAGTAACGCAGCGGATAACCCTAATAACATTCCGCCTCTTAGTGCATCCCATGGAAATTCGCTCATCTCACTACCCTATTTGTAAGTACCCATTATTAACTTCTATATTGGCTGCCTATAATCACCAATACTCTACCTTATAACTAGCTTAACCCGCCCTTTTGATTAGTCAACACTAATTAAGCAAAATTTAAATTAGACAATGCTAATTTAAAGTTTTACAGTGTTTAGTAATAAAAGCGTACAAATAAAATATCAGGAGTGTGTATGACTAAGATTGTGATTATCGGTGGCGTTGCAGGCGGTGCATCTGCAGCGGCTCGCGCTCGTCGACTAAGTGAAGATGCAGAAATCATCATGTTTGAGCGCGGTGAGTTTGTCTCTTTCGCTAACTGTGGCCTTCCCTACCATATCGGTGGCGATATCCAAGATCGCAGTAAGCTCCTGCTTCAAACACCCGATAGTTTCCTCGCTCGCTTCAATGTTGATGTACGTGTTATGAACGAAGTGACCAGTATCAACCGCAATGACAAAACCGTCACAGTTAAAAACCTACTTGAGAATAGTGAGTACACCGAAAGCTATGACTTTCTACTATTAAGCCCAGGCGCGGGCCCTATTGTTCCCCCTATTCCTGGAGTACAAAACCCACTGACGCATAGCCTGCGCAATATTCCAGATATGGACCGCATTCTGCAAACTATCGAAACCAATAATGTCGAGCATGCTACCGTAGTTGGTGGTGGTTTTATTGGCCTTGAAATGATGGAAGCTTTCCACCAGCGAGGCATTAAAACAACCTTATTAGAACTGGCAGATCAAGTGATGACTCCTGTCGATAAAGAGATGGCAGGATTTGCTCACAGTGAAATTCGTAGCCATGGCGTCGACCTACGTTTAGGCGTTGCTTTAACTGGCGTCGAATATCTATCTGAGCCCCACATCGCGAGTACTGAAGCCGGTGAAAACCCCCAACATCAGCACATTAACGGTCACCTCAACCTCGCGTTGAGCAATGGTGAATCGCTAAATACTGATCTACTGATTATGGCGATAGGTGTTCGCCCTGAAACTACGCTTGCAGCGAATGCAGGGCTCAAAATTGGTGAGCTAGGCGGTATTTGGACAACGCCTAACCTACAAACCAGTGATCCAGCAATTTATGCTGTCGGCGATGCCATTGAAGAAGCTGACTTTGTCACAGGCGAACAAACCATGGTGCCACTGGCAGGCCCTGCGAACCGACAAGGCCGAATGGCAGCAGATAACATGATGGGCAGAAGTGAAAGCTATCAAGGCACGCAAGGCACCGCGATTTGTAAGATTTTTGATTTAGCCATTGCTTCAACGGGTAAAAATGAAAAACAACTTCTACGCGATGGCATTGATTTTGAAAAAGTGTATGTCCATACCGCCAGCCATGCGAGCTACTACCCTGGTGCTGAAATTGTATCTTTCAAAATGCTGTTTGACCCCAAAACAGGCAAGATCTTAGGGGCTCAAGCCGCAGGTAAAGACGGGGTCGATAAACGTATTGATATTATGGCTGTTGCGCAGCGTGCAGGTATGACAGTTGAACAACTCCAACACCTAGAGCTCACCTACGCACCACCGTACGGCAGCGCAAAAGATGTGATTAACCAAGCGGCTTTTGTGGCCAATAATATTATGAAGGGCGACGCGACACCGATTCATTTCGATGAAATTGATCAACTAACGGATAACCAAGTACTACTAGATGTGCGCAACCCTGCTGAGCTGGAAAATGGCTATATTACAGGTGCGTTAAATATTCCGGTAGATCAACTTCGCCAACGCATGCATGAGCTACCAAAAGACAAAGAGATCGTAATTTATTGTCAGGTTGGTTTACGTGGCAATGTGGCCTACCGTCAGCTCGTCAATAATGGCTTTACAGCGCGAAATCTGATCGGTGGCTACCGTACTTACATCACAGCCAAGCAGTAAACAAAAAAAAGCCGCAGCAGACGCTGCGGCAAACGCTAGAATAAAAGTGATGGTTATACTGCCCTACTTAAAGGTTCAAGTGCGCAGCGATTGTTATTCAATAATTTCTTCGATAATAACGCCAAATGGCAACGGCCACTTAAACTTTCACCGCGCGTGATCGCGCCACTTTAGGCGCACTAACTGGCAGCTCTTCATCAATTTCTTGATTAACCGCTTCAGCACTTGGGTCTATCTCTATTTGAGACGATAACTTGGCCGTTAGCGCGGCTAATTGTTTTTCAAGCTCTGCCACTTTGTGCTGTTTTTCACGCAGTAAGCGATCGAACTCCTCATCTTCAGGTGTGAGTGACTGCTGAGCTGCAGACACCGCTACTTCAATTGCAAACTCTTCTTCAGTGGGTTTATCTACTCGCTCGCCAACTTCAAAACAAGCCGCTTCTAAAATCTCTTGCTGTAACTCTTCAAACGCCTCTTGCATATAGTCTGCAATCACTTCAAAACCCGGTAAAGATTGGCTACAAGCCACTAACGAGTAATACATGGTATCGCCATTACTGAAGAAAGTAATATTGAGCGTTTGTCCCGGCATAAGTACGGAAACAGGGTACTGTTGCTGAACTTTCGCCCCCATAAAGTAAAGCTGCTCTTTTTCTCCAGGAACATTAGATATCAATAAGTTAGTTGTGGTTGGTACATAATTATTAACGCCTAACTTACCGGTTATCAAGGAAATACCATTCACCAACAAAGAGTAGTTAATGTAGGCATCTGGTGAGATAGCTAAGGCTTCACGTTTAAGGTCATTCGTTGCCGTTTGAATCGCCTCTAAACGCTGTAATGGCGTTAGATTAGGACGGCCTAATTCCACATTACCTATGGTCATTTTATTGCCATGACCCGCATTCGATTCAGCTTTATTACGTAAATTAATCGGCATCATTGCGATAAGAGGCTTACGTAATGGCTGCGATCTGCTCTTTAAATAACGGTTCAGTGCAATATCCGAAACGGTGTACAGCACATCATTCATTGACGCACCCGTTATCGTGCGCAAATGCTTAATTTGCTTAATAGAGAAGTCGCCTAAACTTAATGCTCTATTACGTTGCGGATTAGCATTAAATGGTGTTTTTGGCGCAGAGAACGGCAGCGCTAAATCACTGTGTCCCAAATTAACAGCTTTCATCGCAAGCTTAGTCCCTAAGCGGAACATAGATGGCAACAGCGATATTTGTTTCGATGCTTTGGTGACAGTTTTCATCACCATTTCTGTCAAGTGATGCTCTTGCTGACGCTGCGACGACGTTTTGCGTATATCATGCTGCCATAACGGCGCATTAAATGATTCTTCAATATCTGGTGAACAACTTGATGTAAACATCTTGCTTGCTCGAATCCCATCCGCAACCGCATGGTGCATTTTCATCATTAGCGCAACGCGGTTACCTTCCAGCCCATCAATAACCCATACTTCCCATAAGGGTTTAGCACGATCGAGAACCTGACCATGAATACGGCCAGCCACTTTTTGCAGCTGTGCATCATTTCCAGGGGCTGGCAACATAGTGAAACGGATATGATCTTCGATATTAATGCTTGGTAATACATCCCACCGGGGTTTACCCGTCATACCCCAGTTCAGCTTCCAGTTAAAAGGCTGACACGCATCGGGCTTTTGTAAAAAGCTCGCGTAAACATTTTGCGCAAAATTTGCCGCATCCTCTTTCGGCGGCTCTAGAATGATCAGCCCTGAAACATGCAGAGGCGTTTTCGCTGACTCGAAGGCCACAAAACTAAAATCCAACAGCGACAAGCTCGGCATAAATGATCCTTTTTATTCCTATAACAAATTGCTGTCTTAACGGTAACAATGAATATTAGATCATTCTTTCTAATTTCTTATTTCACACAGTGTTGATGTCACAAATTCATCGGCAAAATCCACTAAATACTGTGCAAGAATTTATCTGAATATCAACCCGTGATACATGTCACTTATTCTCACAGCAATAACCCGCTATCCCTTTATTTATCAATAGTTCCATAAGGTTTAGTGCCTTCGACTTTGCTTCTCTTGTCACAGCCATATCGTGAAAGCAATAAGCGATACCAACTCCACAGTATGCGAAAAAAGGATGTGACTAGAGTCAACTTATTGCATAAAGAAGACGTGAACAGGCAAAAATAGAATGAATGCTCTATTCTTTCTTCCAATAATAACAATTTAACAACAAACAAAATATTACTGCTCATCGCTAATACCGATAACAAAGGAATGTGATATGTCTGTACTTGAACTCGTTGAAACGCATCCTACTCATCTTACGCCTCTCATGGCGGGCAACTCTCTATCTCATACAAAACCACCAGCGATCGTATTCGAACACCAAGACGATCTTGTTGATCAAGTCATTGCAACTGTCGGTAAAAAGATCGTATTAGGACTCCCACTCGCGATCGGTAAACCTATTGCTTTTGTGAATGCAATCTATCAACGAGCCAAAAAGGATCCTTCTATATCACTGACCATCGAAACGGGGATCACATTAGAAAAGCCTTCAGGTAAATCCGCTTTAGAGCAAAACTTTCTGCAACCTTTTGTAGAACGTGAGTTTGCTGGTGTACCCGATATTGAGTACATGAAAGATATTCGTAGCGGAAATTTACCTTCAAATGTCCAAGTTGGTGAATTTTTCTTCAAAGCTGGCAGTTGTTTGAATTCTAAACAACAGCTCAACTATACCAGCACAAACTACACCCATGCCGTTCGCGATCTTCTTGATAAACAAGTAAATGTCATCGCACAGCTTATCGCATCACGAACATGTGACGGTGTAACCACATACAGTTTATGCAGTAACTCCGACCTAGGCTTAGATTTAATTCCTGAATTAGAGAAACTCAAAGCAGAAGGTAAACCCATTGCGGTTGTAGGAGAGGTAAACAGTAATATGCCTTTCATGTACAACCATGCAGAGCTTTCAGCCAATGCATTTGATTTTGTTTTAGATGCAAACAGCCAGCCCGATCATCAAGACTATGCTATCTTTGCCGCGCCTAATATGGCGATCTCACCTGAAGATCATATGATCGGTTTATACACCAGTACCTTGATGAAAGATAATGGGACATTACAGATTGGTATTGGCTCACTAAGTAGCGCTCTAACTTACAGCACCCTACTGCGCCACCAACATAACACTGAATATCAGCAAATGCTGAAAACCTTGAAGATCAAAGAAAGATTCCCTATCACTACGCAAGTAGGCGATACCGAACCTTTCTATCACGGCCTATATGGTTGTAGTGAACTTATGGTCGATGGTTTCATGCATTTGTACCAAGCTGGTATTTTGAAGCGCCAAGTATTTGAAGACGTTGCTCTACAGCATTTATTAAATAGCGATAAAATCACGACAGACGTGTCTATCGGCACGCTAATGACACTGTGTGACCACAAGCTCATCACGCCATTTCTGACAGAAGACGATGTAAACTACTTGCTGAAAATTGGTGTGCTTAAATCAGATGTCAGTTATCGCAACGGTACCTTGTTGATCGGCGAACATAAGGTGACTGCCAATTTACACGATGCCCAGTGTCTTCAAGAAATCAGTAAGCACTACTTAAACGATAGCTTGCAAGGCGGTATTGTCATGCATGGTGCCTTCTTTATCGGCCCACAGGAGTTCTATCAACACTTACGTGACTTAACACCTGAAGAACATGAACATTTCTGTATGACGAGTGTTAACTATGTCAATGACCTCTACGATCACATGCTTGGTAATCAGCAGTTAAAACAAGTTCAACGCCAGCATGCACGGTTTATTAACTCTGGCATGATGGTGACCCTAGATGGCTCTGTCGTCTCAGATGCACTGGCAAATGGTCAGGTTGTGAGTGGTGTTGGTGGCCAATACAACTTTGTCGCACAATCACACCAACTACCAGATGCTCGGTCAATTATTAAAATTCGTAGTACCTGCGTTCGTAACGGTAAGTTGCAATCTAATATCTTGTTCAACTATGGCCACACCACCATCCCACGCCAGCTTCGAGATATTGTCGTTACCGAATACGGTATCGCTGATTTGCGCAGTAAACCAGATCACGTTGTTTACACCGAACTCATTAAAATCGCTGATTCACGTTTCCAACAGCAACTTTTAACCGAAGCAAAAGCCGCGGGTAAAGTTGCAAAGGATTACCAAATCCCAGCAGAATTCGCGAACAATACACCGCAATCTGTCACCAGCTTCTTAGCACCTTACACCAAGCTTAACTGGTTCCCTGCCTTCCCATTTGGTTGCAGTTTTACCGATGAAGAACTAACAATAGGTAAAGCACTTAAGAAATTAAAAAAAGAAACAGCAAGCCCTCAAGGGAAGTTGCAAGCTATCGCACGATCGCTTGTTGTAGGAAAGCCTGATGAGGCGCAAAAACGTTTATTAAAACGAATGCGACTTGATGAACCCAAAACACTCGAAGAACGTATTACACAAAAACTATTACTGAATGCGTTTCAACATTAACTAAATTAGCAATGTAGGTACTGTTATGACTAAAAAGTACAAGGAAATTGCCCTATGCCCCTACGCGGCAATATGGGGCTGTATGAAGTGCCCTGTTAAGCGTGTATGCCCAGGAAAAACAACCATAGGTGACAAACCAATACAGCCTATCAAGCGTAAACGCTAATCACATCGAAGGAGGCAATGCCTCCTTCTTTTATGTTCAGCATCAGTAATAAGTAACGACAGTTAACATATTGAATGACTTAATTATTCATTATCAAGAACATGAAGTAGTTCAAAATTCAAACAGATCATCTATGATAGTTTACCTCTTAACATGTAACATTTACTCACGCTTTCTGTAACACAATGGTGACCTTTATGAGCAGCCGTTTTAGTACACAATTGCGATACGAGAATTACTATCGTCTATGAACGATAACCCGCGCTGGCAGTCTGTACAGCACACAGCAATTCCTTCCTCACACGACACTCAGATACCACCTCCATATTACCGTTCCTGATCCCGGATAATTACCAACCACGCGCTTACTCTGTGGCGATAACTCTGACCGTCGCCCAAATATTTGCACCGTATATCAGTCATGGTAAGGAAATCATATGGAAATTTTAATGGGTATCGCTGCCCTATTAGCAGCTTTATGTCTATTCTCGCTATTCAGTTTCAAAGCACCAAACGGAAGTGCCGCGATGAGCGGCTTAGCAGATGCTGCTATCGCAACCTTTTTGGTTGAAGCTATTCATAAATATGTAATGGGGAATTTATTTGGGATCGGCTATCTTGCCGAATTCGGGAATATGGTTGGGGGCATGGGCGGAATTGCAGCCGCGACTTTAGTGATGCTCCGTATGGGGATCCAACCTGTTTATGCCATAGTAACAGGTCTTGCGATGGCAAACCTTGGCATACTTGAAGGCTTTATTGTCGGTTACCTATTCTCTTTTCTTGCCCCTCTGTTCAAAAAATACTTACCAGAAGGGGTCGATGTTATTGTTGGGGTACTAACCCTTGCACCACTTGCCAGACTGCTTGGTATTTTCATTAGCCCTGCCCTAGAGATGTTAATGGGCACATTGGCAAATATGATCACTGAGGCCACCTTATTCTCACCACTTGCTATGGGCTTTATGCTGGGTGGACTGATTAAAATGGTATGTACCTCACCACTCAGTTCGATGGCCCTCACCGCTATGCTTGGGTTGACAGGTTTACCTATGGGGATCGCGGCAATTGCTTGTGTCGGCGGTTCTTTTACCAATGGTTATATCTTCCACAAACTAAAACTGGGTAAATCAAGTAACACTATCAGCGTAATGCTAGAGCCTCTCACTCAAGCGCATATCGTAACCCGTAACCCAGTGCCTATCTTCATGTCTAACTTCATTGGTGGCGCTTTGGCTGGAACTATCGCTGCCTACTTCGGCATCGTGAACGATGCACCAGGAAGTGCAGCTCCAATTCCTGGTTTGCTTGCCTCTATTGCGTTCAATGCACCGCAAACGCTCTTCATGGCAACAGTTGCCGCTGCTTTTGCTGGTTTGCTTGGCGGGGTTATTGGCCACCAAATCTACAAACGTTTACTGGCTGAACGCATACCGCTACAACAATTTGCTAATGGCTAACCACTCACCACAAGAAGATCTCTAATCTTCGATAAATTGAAGCCACGCACCCTATGTGAGTGGCTTCATTTTTTTGCCTGCATTCCGCTTATTTCTAATGAAATCGAGATATAGCTCGTATAAACCCATATTGAGAATAGAGTCAAATTTCCCAACAAAATCATGACACCAGATCTTATTTCTAGCGCTTTATTTTGATTTACCTGCTCTTAGATAGGAGTATTATGCGCAATTAGTGTATATGCCCCAATGGAGCACCACCTTGATGAAAATGATCAGAAGATTACTCTCCAACCTTACTTCAAAACAACGTGCGACTATCACCGCCACTATTTTTTCCTTTGTATCCCTATCGGCAAATGCCACGCCATCTGGTAAAGACATGTCAATTTGGTTTGATGTGGGTGGGCCTGTTGGCGGTCCATACGCAACTGTTGTTCAAAACGGTGCAGTACAAGCCGCCGAAGATCTTGGTGTTGATTTACGTGTGGTTTACTCCGATTGGCAACCCCAAAAAATGGTTGAGAACTTCAAGCAAGCGCTTGCGGCTAAACCATCAGGTATTGTTGTTATGGGACACCCAGGTGACAGCGCCTTCGAACCCTTGATTAATGAAGCCTATGACAAAGGTATCAAAGTCACTTCTGTTGATACCGCGTTACCAGAAACCATGGCGGCCCAACAAGCGAATGGTTTTGGCTATGTCGGTGTCAGTAACGCAGATCGTGGTATGCATCTTGCGAATCAAGCACTGCGCGATGGTCAGTTTAAACCAGGTGATCGCGCCTTAGTTTGGGGGATGAAAGATATCGCAGAACGCAGTGATTCAACGCGCGGTATTATCACCACGCTTGAAGATGCAGGTTTAACAGTTGATTTTATTCAAATTTCACCTGAGGTAGACAAAGATCCATCGCTTGGAACTAGCGCCCTTTCTGCGTATCTTGCTCGTACACCTGATGTGAAATTAATCATGGTGGATCATGGTGCATTAACCTCACAAATGGGTAACTTCTTACGCAATGCAGGTGTTAGGCCGAGTGAATTATTTGTTGCTGGATTTAGCCTTTCCCCAGCAACAGCTGACGCGATTAAAACTGGCTATGTTCAGCTTGTTGCGGATAGCCAGCCTTACTTAATGGGTTATTTATCTGTCGTCCAAGTAGTACTCAGCACCCGATACGGTTTTTCTGGTTTAGATATTAATACAGGTGCCGGTTTCGTTAATGCCGCCAACATCGACTTCATTGCGCCACTGGCTGCGAAAGGCATTCGTTAATGGCTGACAATGTGCTTGAAATTTCGGGGTTGAACAAATGGTTCGGCCCCGTCCATGCGTTAAAAGATATTGATTTCTCGCTTGTCGGCGGTGAAGTATGCGCTTTGCTTGGTGACAACGGCGCAGGCAAATCAACCTTGATCAAATTAATCAGCGGGGTTGAAGCATTAGACCAAGGACACATGAAAATCAATGGACACACAGTAAACAACCAGCGCTATGGGGTTAAAGTCGCTCGTCAACTTGGCATTGAAACCGTTTACCAATCAGGTTCACTGGGCGAGCAACAGAGCGTATGGCGTAACTTATTTCTTGGACGCCATCTGCGTAACAAGCTGGGTTTTATCGATCAAAAGCAAGAACGCCAGCAGGCTGCAGCACTGCTTAATAAACTCGATTTTCGCGGCATCGGTGCCAACATAGAAACGCCTGTTAACCTATTGTCAGGTGGTGAACGCCAAGGTTTAGCCATAGGTCGAGCCATGCTGTTCGATGCTAAAGTGGTGATTTTAGATGAACCAACCACTGCCTTATCGCTCGGTGAAGTAGACAAAGTATTGCGCTTTATTGAAACCCTGCGCGAACAGGAAAGAGCGTGCTTATTGATCACCCATAACATGAACGATGCATTTCGTGTTGCAGATAGATTTGTGGTGATGGACAGAGGCCAAATCGTCGCGCAGTACCACAAATCAGATATGACTCAAGATGCGCTACATAAAGCCTTACTTGATGCTGTTGGCAGGGGGGCGTAATGCTTCATTTCTTTACTCGTCATCGGATCCCGACGTTAACCGCATTTATCCTAATGATGCTGTGGTCTATGTTCACATACCTTAGTCCACAGACTTTTCTTCACTTTCGCATTTATACCTCATTCATGTCGACAATCCCCTTCACCGCAATGTTAGCTTTTGCGTTAACGCTATTGATCATTGCACGTGAAATCGACATGAGCTTTCCATCTGTGGTTGCGCTTGGTGGCTTTGTTTTTTCTACCTTATTCAAACTCACTCAGTCGCCATTAATCGCTTTTATCGGCGCCGTCACTGCTGGAGTCTTATGTGGAACATTAAACGGTTGCTTAGTCGTTATTTTCCGTATTCCCTCTATCATCGCCACCATAGGTACCCAGTTTTTCCTCGGAGGATTAACAACAGTATTGGCTGACGGCATCGCGATTAGCATGCCAGAGATCCGTCAAACAGCCCTTCATAACATCATGGTCGGACGTATTGCTGAAGTGCTACCAGCGCAAATGCTATGGGCGGGCGTACTGCTGCTCGCTCTTTGGTTAATACTGGCTTGGCATGTCTTTGGCGATAACGTTAACTTCATTGGTGATAATCCAAAAGCGGCGGAAATGATGGGCGTCCCTGTAGAACGTACCCGTATGCTGTTATTCATGCAGATGGGGGCAGTTTCTGCTTTGGTGGGTGTCTTAGTTAGCCTAGAAATGAGTAGTTGGTGGCCGAATCAAGGGCAAGGTTACATGCTACTTGTGTTTGCCTCTGTCTTTATTGGTGGTACCTCAGTATTAGGGGGGCGTGGCACGTTAATCGGCACTCTCTTTGGCGCCTGTATTATTGGCATTCTTGAAGCTGGCATCATCAGTGCGGGGCTTGCAGGGTTTTGGACCCGTTTAATCTACGGCATCATTATTCTACTTTCGTTAGTGGTACACAGTATCTTGCTCAAACAGCATTCAGGCTCGTTATCTCGTTTATTTTCATCACGTTAATCAGCACTGTTAGCGTAAGTTTCCGATTTTGTTTTCATAGTAAAAGGATTCGTTATGGCACAAATAACTATCATTGGGGCGGGCAGCGTAATGTTTACCCGCCAAATATGCTCAGCCTTATTATCCTACCCTGCTGTTGCAGGCTCAACGATCACCTTGATGGACATTCAGCCTGAAGTGCTAAAACGCAGTGGCCAGCTTGTTGCAAAAATGGTTGAGCAGGCCAACTTACCTATCACAGTTAAAATAACGACTAATCAGCGCGAGGCTTTACAGGGGGCTGATTTTGTTATCAACGCAATCCAAGTCGGTGGACTTGAACCTTGGCGGCTAGATATAGATATTCCCGCTAAATATGGTGTTATCCAAGAAGTCGGCGATACCATGGGGCCTGGTGGGATTTTTCGGGCACTTCGTCATATCCCGCCTATGCTGGCAATCTTGAAAGATATGGAACAAGCCTGCCCTAACGCAATTTTCATCAACTATGCCAACCCACTCGCCCCGCTAACATGGGCAGCAAAAGAGTTCAGTAACATCACGACCGTCGGGCTATGCTACGGCGTTCGCTATACTGTGGCTCAACTGGTGGGTTACTTAGGGCAAGGGCCATGGGTTGATCACCCTTCAACACCAGAGCGCTGGCAACGGTTGATGTACAACGAAGTCCCTGACCATATTAACTACGAATTTGCCGGTATCAACCATATGACTTGGATTACCAAAATGCAGGCGAATGGTGAAGATATCATGGCTCAAATTCGCCAAATTCATACCAAGTCTGACGTTTACCAAGCCGATGGTGTACGTTGCGAAATGCTCAAGTTCTTTGATTATTGGTGTACTGAAAACCACTGGCATTGCAGTGATTACGTGCCATATTTCAGGAAAAATGAAGAGATGATTAATCACTTTCTTCCTCTACGCTGGAACCTCTTAGCATTAGAAGAAAAAGTGCACGCCGCAGGTAATGCGGAAATTGATGCGCAACTTGCAGGGAAACAAGACTTTGTCATTAAGCCCAATATGCTTAATGCGCCAAAGTTAATCAATGCCATGATAAGCGGTGAACGAACACGCATTAATGGTAACGTCGCCAACCAACAAGCCGATGGGTTATTAATTGAAAACTTACCGCAAAACTGTGTTGTTGAAGTGCCAATTTGGGTTGATAAAAATGGCTTACAGCCACAAACAATGGGACGGTTACCGACCCAATGTGCCAGCTTGATCAAAACCAATACTGCTGTGCAAGAGTTAATTGTTGAAGCAGCACTAAACAAAGACTTAAACGCAGCACGCTATGCTTTGGCACTCGACCCTGTCACCGCGACAGTTTGTACACTGTCAGACATTGATGCCATGTTCAAAGAGATGGTTGAAGCCCAGCAACCTTGGCTTCGTGGATTCAAATCATAATCGATAAAGAACAACACAAAAGCCGCTGATAATAACCAGCGGCTTAATTACCACGACACACTACTTTTTACCGCGCTTTATAGCTCGATACCTTCTGTCAGTTTTCCTATCGCATTCATCCCCGTGCCTGCTTTATAACCGCCATCTAAATCAATAGCAGTACCCGTTAGGTATGTGCAGTCATCCGCCGCGAGGAAGTGATACATGGCCGCGACTTCTTCCGCTTTACACAATCGAGCAAGTGGCCATACATAATCTTTAAGCATCAATTCAAGCTCGTTGCCTTTTGCGTGCGCCATAGGGGTATCAATGGTTGAGGGGCAAACGCAATTAACACGAATATTCCTTTCCGCCAACTCCAATGCAGCTACTCGGGTTAACTGAATAACGCTGCCTTTTGTAGAACAATAAGCACCGTAACCCGGGAAGCCTATTTTCCCGGCCAAAGACGCAGTGTTAATTATCGAGCCGCCATCATTCATATTCGGTGGCGCATGTTTCAAGCCATATAGCACCCCACCAAAATTGATTTTATAAACCTTCAGATACTCATCCATGCTTGCATCTTCTAGCATCTCTCCTGGTACAATAATGCCTGCATTATTTACACAAATGTCGATTTTTCCGTAAGTCTCACGTGCAATTTCAAATAAATGTTTAACATCATCTTCGTTAGATACATCGACTTTTACATAGGTACAACCTAGCTCAAGCGCCATCTCTTGTTGATCTGAAATATCAGCAATAACAACTTTAGCGCCTACTTCAACAAACCTTTTAACCGTCGCGAGACCAACACCAGAACCACCACCTGTAACAACTGCAACTTTATCCTTCAATGAAAACATATTATCTATCCTTATTATGGTAATAAATAATGACGCGTTTTATCTAGTTAGCCACTCTGCAAATCGTTGATTCCCGATAGCCAGTGATCACTTTTTTAAATCCACAAAGTGCTTCATTTAATGCTGAATCGCCGGTATCAACTAACAATCTCTTTTGGTAAATTGAGAGTAACTTCTCTTTCGTTGCGACAATTCGAATATTATCTATGCCTACTTTATTAATAATTCGTGGACTGATTTGCTGATTACCTCGTCCTAAAATATGTCCTTGCCCACCAATAGCAGTAATAACAATTTGAGCCGGTTTATTTTCAACAAGATGCCACAAATACTGCTCACATATATCATTCGCAATAAGCTTTCCATTACAAATAACATCGACGCCAATTAACGTGTTATTCAAACCAAGCCGTTCCATAATACGTCGCGTGGTCGTGCCTGGCCCTATGATATATAAGGTATCTGGCTCCATCGAACTAACAACTTCATCACTGATACCATTCAATCTCGACGCTTCAGAATGACTTCGTACTTTTACGCTCTGCACACGCTTTGTATTTGCTGGCACTTTCATATAACCGTAAAGTTTTGCACTTACACGCCCTTGTCGGTATGCCTCTTCATCAAGATCCATCACTTCCGCTTCACGTGTTTCAGACAGCTTGCCAGCAAGAAATTGCACGACAGTTTGACCCGCACCTTTAGGGTTCACGGCGTACACACCAGAGTGAATTTTGACCCCAGCTGGAATACCTAATACGGGAATAGTTTGCTCAATCACACTATAAATATTCCGAGCTGTACCATCACCACCAGCGAACAAAATCAAGTCCACTTTACGTAACATCATTTCTGTTGCTGCACGTTCTGTATCTGCTGCTGTTGTGTTGGCCGGACAGCGCTCACCGATAATCGTTGGCACAAAACCCGCTTCTTTTACCGCCAATTCTCCCATTTGGTCAGGACAGGTGATCAGTTCGAAAGGTTCATCTATTTGGTGAAGTATTTTGAGCGCGTCGGCGGTTCGCCGCAAAGCCTCGGGCTGAGCTCCTAGCGCCAGCGCTCTTTTTTGAATAAATTCCCCATCGCTGCCTTTTAAACCAACACGGCCGCCAATGCCTGCAATGGGATTTACTATGACGCCAATTTTCTTCATCTGTTATCACCACCTAAAGTAGCTAGTAACCTATGCGCGTTATAATTAGTAGAGACGCTACCACTCAAAGAGTGAGTGATAGCGCCTGATCACTACCTAAAACGTCTTGTATATTGACGCCACGTGGTAGCGATAACACCAAACTCTTCGCCCATAACGTGCTTAGGTAAATGTCGGCTGGCCTTATGCGGTGAGCTTGCAACCTTACCTGGATCTTCAAGGCATTCTGTCGCGACCGTTTTAAGAACCTGAACAAAATAGTCCATATCATCCTTGTTGTAAGAATCGCAAGGTTCTGGTGTGAAAGGTTCAGGGACGGTAAATGGATGATGCGATTGCCATAGTTCCGATATGCCGTAATCCACGAGCCTCGCATTTACGGCATCAATACCTAGGCCGCCTGATTGCTCAAATAACTTATCGAATGAAAGTCGAGTTTGCTCCATACGACGAATACCTGGGGCGTAATGCAGTGAAACACCGGGGACCTTTTCAATAATTTCTTGAGTCATATATTGGTTATTTAACACCGAGGTAATAGCAACTTGTTTTAACCCTTCAGCGCCAAGCGACATACACCACATATACGCTCTAGCAACCACAGGGAAATTACCCAGAAAAGCTTTTACGTAACCAATACTTTTTTGACGGTCATAATCTAGATAGTATTGACTCCCATCAAATTCCACCGTTGGCTTAGGTAAATATGGCGCAAGCTCAGCGGTACAACCTAAAGCGCCACACCCAGGACCACCACCGCCATGAGGAGACGAGAATGATTTATGAAGGTTGAAGTGCATTAAATCGAACCCAGCTTCCCGTGCCCTTGCAATACCAAGTAATGCATTGGCATTGGCTTGATCATAAGCACAAAGCGCACCGACATCATGGGCAGCTTGAGTAAACTTATCTATCTGCGCATTGTAGATCCCTGTGTCTTCAGGGTTTGTAATAAAAATACCTGCCGTTTTATCACTTAGCGCCGCTTTAAATTCATCCAGACATGGCAAGCCTGTTTTTTCATCTGGCAACAAGGTAATAACTCGAAAACCGAGAATTGATGTAGCCGCAGCATCTACAGGGTGAGAATGTAGCGTTGTAATGATTTCATTTTTATGGGTATTACCATTCGCTTTATGAAAAGCACTGATAATTTGCGCATTCGAATAAATGGCATGGCCACCGGAAGCAGGAAGAAATGAAACACGATCCATACCACCAATTTCTTTCATTATTTGTTCGGTTTCATAATAAATCTTCAAAATACCTTGCATCGACTCTTCCGCCTGAAGAGGATGCACGCCGACTAAGCCTGGGTGTCGACCTACGGTATGCTCTTGCACTTTAGGGCTATATTTTAAGGTACAAGTGCCTTGTGAAATACCGAGTGAGTTATCGGCACCTTGGTTCTCTTGGGAAAGACGAATATAGTGACGATTAACCAAAGGCTGATTCACTTCAGGTAAAGCTAACTGACTTTTTCTTTTAATATTGCCAAGTACAGAAACACCATCACCAACCGTTGCTTTAATTTCTTTCTCAGCTAAGGGAACAAGAATACCTCGCTCGCCCTCGGTGCTCATTTCCATGATAACGGGTTCATTCCATCGAGCTTGATGAAAGTCTCTCAACGTAATACTTTCCATTTTGCTATCCCCTTAGCTAAACAATTGCCTTTAATGTATCTACTAGCTCATCAATATCACTTAACGTGTGTATTTCTGTCACACAAAATAATGCACTTTGCCCTAGCTCTGGAAAGCTATTTGACAGGTCATAGCCGCCAAAAATATTGTGTTTTAATAACGCGTTATTGATATCCGCAACCAATTTGTTGGTGCCACTAAAGTCCACCACAAACTCTTTAAAGAAAGGTCCAGTGAATTTAATTTCAACCCCTGGTAATGCCGCCATTTTTTGGGCTGCGTATTGTGACTTCTGCATGATGGTCTCACCTATGGTCGCCATACCTTTAGGCCCCATAAGTGCTAAATAAACACCCGATGCCATCGACCAAAGTGCTGCATTTGTGCCCGTAAATTCAGCCGCATCATCGCGAACAGCATACGAAGTACGTTCAAACGCAGTAACCCAAGAAAAGCCGATTTCACCATCAACGGATGTAGGTGAAGCACCTACCATCTGATCCTTCAATTGGTACAAATACGCTTCTTCATCTTTAACCATAACGTAGCCAGCAACACCGCCGCCCGCTAACATATGATTACCAAGAGAGTGAATATCGCCACACACTATTGTTGCGCCATAAGCCCCCGGCGCCTCAATAACACCCAATGAGATAGGATCGGCATAAACAATAAATTCAGCCCCTACTTGCTTAGCTAGCTTTCCGATTTGCTCGGCTTGCACTTCAACAATACCAAGGAAGGTGGGATTTTCGATAAAGACAGCGGCGGTTTGATCGTCAAGCTTCATCGCTAAGTCGTCTAGATTTAGCAATCCTGTTTTTTCATCAAAATCAACATACTCAATATCTGCGAAAGCTTGCTCGATCCCCCCAAGATAATTTTGAATAATTTCACTATTTTGTGGGCTCATGCTTTTAGGCATAACCACTTTACGACGCCCAGAAACACGACACGCAATTCGGATCGCATGCCCTGCTGCCGTCCCGCCATCGTATTGCGGCATAGCCATGCATCCCATATCCAACAGCTCTGCCATCATGCTTTGGTATTCAAATTGAATCTGTGATTTACCTTGATCGGCCATCAAGCCAGCATAAGAGGTATAAAGCTCTCCTCGCCCAATAATTTCATCAACAACAGCAGGGACATAATGTGGCGCGCAGCCAGCCCCCAGGAAATACTTATGCGTCGTAAGGTTGGCATTTTGAGACAATAAATTATCGGTGTGCCTACGAATTGAATATTCATCTAATATAGGCTCAGGAAGCTGCATTTCAGTCTGAAGTAAATGAGAAGGAATTGAATCAAACAACTCCATCTCATCGGCAACTTTCACTTGCTCCATGAGTGCAGCCTTCGTTACTGGCGCTGTATTGGGAATATATGGATAAACCGTATTACGCTTGTTCATTTTCTACCTCCATGAAAAATTCCACTTTCAGTAACATTGCATCGTAAACAGCGGTTACTGGTTATTTGTCGATACTAATCACAGGAGCAAATCACATACCAAACTTACGTTTCACATCACACATTTTAATAAAGATAGCTAAGGAGTTGAATTAACATACATTTAATTTAACAACAAACCAAAATTAAACAAAATATCTCTCGAACTGCACGCTATTAGTCTCATCAGTGTGTCATTAACGTGTCACTACCTGCTTTTATAAAGCAACGGTGAAACACTATTGGGACAATCAATAAAATTCACACCTCGATGAAAATCCTAAAAATCGCACTCGAATTTGTGATAACAACCGCATCATACTCAACTTAATAATGATATTTGTGTGTATAAATCGGTTTATCAAACCTCGCTATAACAATGACAAGAAAACATATTCACCAACTAAATAATACCACCTGTATCAATCGAAGCATGAGGTAAATTGTGACAACAATCGTTCCTAGAAGTGAAATAGAGAAGTTAAGCCTTAAAGATAAACAATATCTTTCAATGATAGAGGACATGTCTGAGTTCGTCACAAGACAAACACCTGATATGAAGTTTACGTATGTGAATGATGCATACTGCGCGTTTATCGGTAAAACTCATGCTGAACTGATAGGTAAAAGTGAAGATCTATTTATTTATCATGAAGATAAACAAAAATTATTCGGTTTTATTGCATCAATTACCCTGCAATCTCCAGTGAAAGAGGGCACATTTAGGTTCATTGATAAGGCTGGTAACATTGCCTGGTTAGAGTGGACTGGTCGCGCTTTTTTTGATCATGATGGTAAAGTGATAGAGTATCAAGCCGTGGGTCGTAATATTACTGATAAAAAACAAGCACGCGACAAATTAGAAAAAGAAGTCGAAGTACGTACCTTAGAAATTCGAAAAGCGCATGACAATCTCGCTCAGTTAAACAACCACCTGCATAAAATTTTAATTAATATGTCAGAAGGTGTTTTTGTTATTGACGAATTAGGGAATGTTGATTTCCTGAATAATATATTGATTAATAGTTTACACATTTCTCAATGCAGATTAGAAAAAGCGCTATATAAAATAATATTTGGAAACGATGAGAGTCCTATAAAAAGTTTAATGGTGCAAGGGCTTGAATTCAAAAATACCTACGCATCACTGCCATCGACTTATGGAGACATCCCATGTTTAATCAGTGGAACACTCATTGATAAAGACCTAAAAGGAAAACGGAAAGGTATCATTATAGTAAAACCTCATAAAGAGGTCAGTAAGCTAGTAAACGATTTTACAGGCAACCAAGCTCAATTTACTTTTAACGATATAATCACTATTGATCCTGCCATGAAGCAGAGAATATATTATGCGAAAAAACTGGCCACAAATAATAGCAATGTATTAATTGAAGGTGAGAGCGGCACTGGTAAAGAACTTTTTGCGCAATCAATCCATAACACAAGCAAACGTAAAGATGGTCCTTTTATTGCCGTTAACTGTGGTGCGATCCCTCGAGAACTGATTGGCAGCGAGTTATTTGGTTACACAGATGGTGCATTCACAGGGGCCAAAAAAGGTGGAAAGCCCGGCAAATTCGAACTTGCATCAGGCGGTACACTATTTCTAGATGAGATAGGCGATATGCCTTTTGAACAACAAGTTGCCTTATTGAGGGTTATTCAAGAAAAAAGGCTAACCCGCATTGGCGGCGTACAGTCTATTCCTATCGATGTTAGGATAATCTGTGCGACCCATAAGAACTTGTTGAATGAAATGAACAAAGGCAACTTTAGACAAGATTTATATTATCGTTTAAATGTAATGTCTTTTGAGATCCCACCATTAAGGAAAAGGCCAGATGATATCTTACATTTGTTCGAACATTTTATGGGCAAACTTACAGGCAAGGCTTTTCCAACCACAATCAACTACGAGCCTGTCCTCCTCGACTGTTTGAAACGATACAGCTGGATGGGAAACGTTAGAGAATTACAAAATATCACTGAACGTTTGTACTATATATCGAATGGTGAAAAGTTAACCCTGTCCAGCCTGCCAGAAAACATTCTCAGCCCTTTCAAAGAGCAAACAACAAAGCAGCTAGCTACAGCGAATATCACCAGTAAGGTTACGCTAGGTGATGTAAGAAAAAGCCAGCAAGCGAATACCCATAGCCATGACAAAGAAACCATGCTCTCTTTGCTGCATGAAAATAAGGGAAATGTTCGTCAAGCCGCAAAGGCTATGTGTATATCACGCAGTACGTTTTATCGAAAAATGAAGCTATACCACATTATCGAATAATACCAATTTGGACAGCACCATCAACGAAAAAGCCCCAGCATTTCTGCTGGGGCTTCTTGAATATGGAGGCGCGTCCCGGAGTCGAACCGAGGTCCACGGATTTGCAATCCGCTGCATAGCCACTCTGCCAACGCGCCATATTTCTTTCTCTACTCAATATCGCCTATGGTAACGATATTAAGGAATAGATGGTGCCCCGGGCCGGACTTGAACCGGCACAACGCGAACGTCGAGGGATTTTAAATCCCTTGTGTCTACC
>NZ_JAKJSO010000019.1:0-137594 GCF_050337045.1 Photobacterium kagoshimensis
ATCTGAGCCATGATCAAACTCTTCAATTTAAAGTTTTTGATGGCTCAATGAATACTGATTGAATATCGATAACTAGAAGCTAGTCATGATATTCGAATTGACTGTGCCAAATAATAAGTAAACTTAATATTTGTATTGGTCACTCAGTTCATTGATGCCAAATTCATTCTTACTTAAAAAGTAACAATGAATAGTTTTGACTATTCATTTCACGAGTGCCCACACAGATTGCATGGTCAAATTGTTAAAGAACAAACTGACTTATCGTTGCTGGCTAAGCGCCTTGCTCCGTGTCAGTGAGGACGCATTATAGAGATTACGATCGCATTGGCAAGTGTAAATTACAAAAAAATCGAAAATAAACACCAAGCGTTCAAAATGCAATCAAGAGGGGTGAATTTGACCAAATTCGAACCACCTCTTGTTGTGTTTCCTTTATATCGTCCATTAAACCAACAGGCATCAATTGGTGCGAGTTACCCTCGTGGTGCTGATTGCAGCTTAAATTTAATCAGTGAGGCTTTCAGGTGAGCAACCTGTTGTAATAAGACTTCCTGTTGTTGGCTACATTGGCTGATAACCTCATTATTATGGACTGCAATATTCGATACGCTCGATACGCTCTCCTTTATCGTCAAGCACGTTTGGCTTTGCTCATTAGCCGAATTCGATATCGCAGCAGCTTGCTCCTCTATAATAGAGAGAGATTGCTGCAGCTGCTCAATGGCATCGCTACTGCTCTTAACCCCACCGATATTCGCCTCTGTCGCTGCTGTGGTTTTTTGCACAATCGCAAGCGCTTCTTGTGAGCTTTGTCCTAAACGCTCAATAATGCCATCAACACTCGCGGTACTTTCTTGAGTTCGAGTGGCTAATTGTCTTACTTCATCCGCAACCACAGCAAAGCCTCGTCCTTGTTCACCCGCACGCGCAGCTTCAATGGCTGCATTTAATGCCAGTAAATTTGTCTGCCCTGCAATCCCACCAATTTCGGTGACAACACTTTCAATTTCATTAATGTCTTTATTCAATGCTGTCATGGCGGCGACTAGCTGATCGATATCAGACGATAATAGAGACATCATGTGAACAACATTATTTGTCATGGTCTGCGTATCACTGCCTTGATTCGAACAATGTAACGTCTCAGTAGCAACATGCTCTGCACTATGTGTAAATTCATTAGAAACTTGAGACAAATTATCGATGGCTTTTGCAAGTAATTCCGTTTCAACGGTTTGCTTATGGGCATGTTGGGTGAGGTCATCAAACGAATTTTTAGCCTGGCGAGAGTTTAGCTCCAACTGCTCGGCCATCATGACAGTATTATTGACGGTTTGGTTAAGGTCATTTCTCATTGAAATGAAAGCCGTATAAATACTGGAAGCGTCGGCTGAAGAGTTTTGCTCTGAAGGATGTACAGTGAGATCCCCGTCTTTCACACGCATCGCTAAGCGCGCTAAAGTTTCAGGCTCAGAGCCGAGTTGCTTCAATACCGCCTGAATTGAAAACCAAATGATGGCCCCCATCAATAAGGCAACCACAAGGCCGAGCGTCAGACGAAGAGAGATTTGCTCAATAAACTCATTGAAAATATGATCATTAGCAATACCATTGCCTACATACCAGCCCCAAACACCCGTTTTAATCGCAACAGAGTGGATCAGCGCTTCACGATCACCGTTTCGCGAAGACCAAACATAATCGACCATGGTGTTCGTTTTATTGCCAATGGCTCGCGCCAGAATTTCGCCAACATCATTATTATTGGCATCACGCAAAATATTAAAGTTTTCGCCTTGGATTTCAGGATCCAGCGGCGCAGAGATAAAGACACGATTCTCATCTGTTACCCAAACATACTCTGTCGGTGTATAGATGTTGGTTCTGAGCACCTCTAACGCAAGTGCTTTCGCTTCATCTTCAGGCAGGGTTCCGTTTTGTGCGAGGTCTTCAAAGGTATTCACTATTTTGCTGGCACTCATCAGCAGTTGCTCTACGCGTTTATAGTTGGCAGCTTCCAGTGCTTGTTTTTGACTCGTAGCACCCAAGTAAATACTGCCTAATAACAAGACGACCAAACTCACCACGAGAATGATGGCTTTGCGCTGTAAAGTCATTGATTGTTGCATCGTGCACCCCACATAAAAAATGTGCACCCTAGCGAATATAATTATGAGGTTCAATCACTATTGATTCAAAATAAAACCTTATCCTTTTAGCGCATATTACCGCTCTAAAAATACAAATATATGATTAAAAATATTATGAAAAAGAATAGTAAGAAGAGCGTTACAGAAGGGGATCGCCAGATGCAAAAAAGCCCCAGCGTAAGCTGAGGCTTTTCTACGAAAATTGGTGCCCGAGGACGGACTTGAACCGTCACGCTCGAAAGCAACGGATTTTGAATCCGTCGTGTATACCAATTTCACCACTCGGGCAGATGCAGCTCATTATACGTATGGACTTAACCTAAGCAAGCCTTTATTTTGAAAAAACAGTATCAAACCAGCCAACTGCTGAATAAACACACAGCCAGAGAGAAAACTGAACGTTTTCGACGTCTATTTTACTGATTTCACACTAAATATCTTAGTTAACCCTCGTGAAATTCAGAATTATCGCGGCAGGACACTCTGTCGAGTCATCAATTGTGGTAAAAAATGGCGCTCTATATCCGTTTCTTGCTTATTCAATAGATGATGAAGTACAGCAACTGCCGTTCGTGCCATATCACTAATAGGGAAATGTACTGCTGTCACCGTAGGATAAAAGCTGGCACACAAATCAACGCTATCAAAACTGGTAACAGATAGCTGTTCGGGCACTGCGATCTTATGTTGATGAAAGAATTGTAATGCCCCACTCATCATTTCTTCACTGCATGAGAATAACGCTTCCATGTCTTCATGTTGTTGGAAGAGTTTCTGCGCGGCTTGATAACCGCTTTCACGCCCATAGTTTCCTTCGCCCGTCAGGGAAGGATCAAAAGGAAGCCCAGCTGCGGCTAATGCATTCTTATATCCTTGAAAGCGCTGCCTGCTTGTTTCTCGGTTCAACGCCCCAGAGATACAAGCAATTTTCTGGTGACCTTGCGCTATTAGGTGGTTAACCGCTAATTGTGCCGCGAGGGTATGATCGAAAGTAATACACCTATCTTCCAACCCTTCCACTAACCGATCCAGCAACACAAAGGGCGTCGGCTGTTTTGCCAACTCGCGTAGTTCTTCATCGCTTAAATGGCGACTATGCAGAATATAGCCATCACAACGTAAATCGAAAAAGCGCTGAATGGCCTCTCGCTCACCTTCCGCACTATGATGACCTTGAGCCGTGATCAAAAACTTACCATGGCAATCTAATTCAGACTGCACTTGATCCATCATTTCACCGAAGAAGCCCCCTGTATAATAAGTCACTAACAGCCCAACCATATTCGATGACGCCGTTGCTAACGAACGCGCGATAGCACTGGGACGATAATTCAGTTCAGCCATGGCTTGTTCAACTTTGCGTTTAGTATCAGCACGAAACTTGCCTTCGCCATTGATGATTCGCGATACCGTTGATCGATTGACGCCTGCGAGTAATGCGACATCTTTTATTCTTGCCATACAGGCTTCATTCCTTTGTTTTGACACTATTCGTGCAAGCTATTGAACCATAGTCGCGAGAGCAACAACCAAACACGCTCGACAACACGACAAGGTATCAATCATCTCATGAAAAAACAGAGTAATCGCACAATGTAATACCGCGTTGATCTAATTGTTCTTGGAAGTCAGGATCCGTCAACACTGCCAATTCTTTCGCTCTTGGTATTGCATAACCACTGCATTCCAGCAACGGCTGATCGATATAAGCAGGATGGCACATGATTTCTAACACATCACAAGTTTCTCTATGTTGATCGACGAGGCTTAACAAGCTATCGAGAGCCACGGCGGTATCGTAAAATTTATCGCTAAATTCATAACGACAACCTTTCATTGGCTCACTGTCGTAAAGTCCGCGCACAGGCAAGTGATGAGAAGCGGCAATGGCTGTTATTACGGGTAAAATTTGAGGATGAAAATGGGCATGGTGATGACTATCTAAATGACTTAGTGGGATCCCCAATGCTTTAAATGCCTGGATCTGTGCTTCAATTTCATCAGCGAGTTCTACCTCATCAAAACCTCGATAACCCTTCATCACTTCTTTAGACCAACACTGGCCTTGCGGATCCGCTAATGTACGGCCAGATGTTAATGGTTTACCAGCCGTAAAACGCAGGTGTAATCCAATATTTAACGGCAATGACGGTTTTAACAAGCTCAGTGCATGCTGCTCGGCTGGCATCCCTACCATCAACGTTGTGGAACGCACCGCACCGTATAGGCTTGCATCGACAGTGCCAAGGTTTACGCCTTTTGTTAACCCAAAGTCATCGGCATTAACGATCAGTTTCATCATTTATCCTTTTAAACGACACACAGGTTTGCCTAGCCTTGTAACCACATACGAACAAGGCTAGCCAGTTCCAATTACACCCTAGCGAAATTGCGGTAGGTAGTCATAATTTGTTCGTAAAATATCGTCTAAGATCGCCTTTGCTTTACTGATATCAGGCACCAAAGGATTATTGGTCAATGCCATTAACGCTTTGTCATAGTCACCATGCACTGCAGCCTCGACGGTTAATTGCTCATAGGCTTTCACTTGGTGGATCAAGCCCGATACCGCTGGGCTTAATGATTCAATAACCAGTGGTCTCGCGCCCGCACTGCCGACAACAGCGCTACATTCGATAACAACATCATCAGGTAAGAAACTTAACGTGCCGTTATTTCGCACGTTCACCACATTGATGGTATTTCGGTTATTGTACAGCGCATCCACTAAGTTTAAGGATGCATCAGAATAATAAGCGCCACCGCGCTCTTCTAACAATGCAGGCTTTTCATCCAGCGAAGTATCTTGATAAAGCTCAAACAAGGCTTGCTCTGTTACCATGACTTGCTCTGCTCGCGTCCCGCCATGTGCTGCCGTTTCTTTTTCTTCAGCGAGCATTGCTTCAGTTTGATAAAAATAACGATGATAAGGACATGGGATAGCGCCAAGTGCATGTAAGAAGTCAGGATCCCAAGGCTCCTCAAAGATATTCTTCATACTGAAGTTGGCACCATCCCCGACTTTCTCGAGTACCTGCTCGGTTATATCCTCACCATTGAGCCAAGCGCGATGCGCCCACAGCAAATGATTGAGGCCAGCACTTTCCAACGTCAGTTCCTCTGGCTGGCACCCCATCATTTCGGCAATCATCATGGTCATAGAGACAGGTACATTGCATAAACCAATCGTTTTTACTTGGGTGTACTTCAGTACAGCTTCAGTGACTAACCCAGCAGGATTGGTAAAGTTAAGCATCCAAGCATTGGGGGCTAATGCTTCGATATCTTTACATACATCGAGAATGACAGGGATAGTGCGCAAGGCTTTGGCAAAACCACCAGGTCCTGTCGTTTCCTGTCCGATCACATCATATTTGAGCGGGATCCGCTCATCATTAGCACGAGCTTGTAGCCCTCCGACCCGAAACTGGGTCATCACAAAGTCAGCGCCAGTAATAGCCGCACAACGATCTAACGAGGCATTGATCGTTATGTCTGCACCACATTTTTTAACCATGCGTTTCGCTAATGCAGCAATAATCTCTAACTTCGCTTGCCCAGCTTCAACATCGACAAAATGAATTTCTTTAACCGGTAAATACTCCAGTCGCTTTAACACCCCTTCCACCAGTTCAGGGGTATAGCTACTACCACCACCAATGATAGCTAACTTTAATGCACCTCTAGCCATGTTGAACTCCTTGTTCCACTTGTCGCAATTCGTGTAACACCACCAACTCAGTAGCAAGCTCATGGGCAAGAATTGTGGTCATCAAGTGATCTTGTGCGTGAACCATCACAAGCGTCATTTTCACTTTGCCCTCGCCTTCATCAGCTTCAATCAATTTGGTTTGCGTTAAATGGGCACGGTTCAAACACGCTTTTGCTTGCGTTAAACAATCACGCGCAGTCTCAATCTGTTGCTTTCTTGCCTGCGCCAAAGCTTCAAAGCATAGGCTTCTCGCTTCCCCTGCATTAACAATAATGTCCATCACTACAGCTTCTTGATCCATCTTGATTCTCCCTTTTCATGTTCTTCTTTGAAGAGGCAATGCCTCACCTCCTCGCTCATCCATTAAGCTGCAATACCTTCGCCTGCTGGGGTTGCTGTTGCTTCATTGGCTTTTTCTACTTTGCTCTCCTCCTCCAATAATTGTTTTTCAAACATTTTGAAGAAAGGTAAGTAGATAAAAATATCCATAATCAACAAGGCAACAACTAACAACACAGGGGAAAGCGTCCAACCTGCTCCCCATGACGCCCCAAGCAAAGCAGGTGCTGTCCAGGCAGTTTGTGAAACCGCCATCCCCACAATGCCCATGTGAACGGCGGTATAAGCAATAATGGCGTTAACAACTGGCGCGAAAATGAAAGGAATGAACATGGTCGGGTTTAGCACAAGTGGGCTACCGAAAATAACGGGTTCATTAATTTGGAAGAAACCAGGCACAACACTCATGCGGCCTAAACTACGAAGGTGAATGGATTTACTAAACACCATCAAAATCACCAAGGCTAACGTGGCACCGGAACCACCAATGAAGATATAGAAATCCCAAAAAGGTTGGGTAAAGACATTTGGGATCGGCTCACCCGCTAAAAACGCTTCTTGGTTAGCACCAATATTGGTGAGGAAGATAGGAGACAACAAGCCAACCACGATGGCTGCGCCATGAATACCTGCAAACCATAGCAGCTGACACAGTAATAAAGCGCCAATGATGGCAGGCAGTGAGTTAGAAGCGCTCACGAGTGGACGGAACATTTCCAACACCAGATCAGGAATTAACATATCGAACTGCGTTTGGAAGAACAGGCTCAGTGGGTAGACAGTCAAGAAAACAAACAGCACAGGGATCAGAATTTCAAAGGAACGTGCTATCGCTGGCGGTACTTGCTCTGGCAATCGGATAGTGACGTTATATTTATTCAAAATACGGATAAGTTCGACCGAGAAGAACGCACTGATCACTGACGTAAATATCCCCGTCCCCGATAAATGACTCGTCGACAACGCACCATCTGCTACCGGTGCTGATGCCACTAAAAAAGTCATTAAAGATAACGATGCACTGGTAATGCCATCCATATTATAGGCTCGAGCGAGGCTATAGCCGATCCCCATCGATACAAAAATCGCCATCAAGCCCATGGTCATTTCGTAGGGCAGCATAATATTGTCAAAATTCGCCGCAGCAAAATCTAACCATGCACGCCCAAAAGTATTCTGCGTATCTTCAGCAAAAGGAGGAAACGCAAATACCAACATGAAACTACCCACAATAATAAAGGGCATGGCAACAATAAAACCATCGCGCATCGCGCGTATATGTTTTTGGTTACCGACCTTCACGGCGATTGGTGCGATCTTCCCTTCAACAATTTTTATTATTGAATCGTAGAGCTTCATAACATGAATCCTTTTTTGAATATGAAACATCCCACCCCACATAAATAAATGCAGAGTAAATTTACTTTAAATAAAACCGCTAAATAACTTTAGCGGCTATAAATAGATTTAAGCGATTTCAGGCAATAAAGATAACGCCAGCGCGAGTGTTTCCTCACCTTTCATCATGCCGTACATTTGAGGAGGAATCGGCGCAACCTGCTTGTGGTACATGTCGGCAACTTTCTGAAGTTCTGCTTGTTGAAAGCGTACCTGCGGCCCCAGAAGGCAAACATCAAACTCCTGAATTAGCTCATTAAAATGAGTGACAGCATGCGCCTCTATCAAGCAAGCGACACCTTGCTTTTCAGCGGCTTGCTGCATTTTTTTTACCAACATACTGGTCGACATCCCCGCACTACAGCATAACAAAATCTTTTTCATTTTCTGCTCCTTGCTTTCTGTTATTCATCTTATTTTCACTGTGTACAAATTGTATACAAGACAAACAAAACTTAAAAGCGCAACCGGTTGCGTTAACATTAAAAAAGGGTGAGAAAGATCGAAGTTCAATTATTTAAAAATGTAAACTTTTACATTTAAACACATCGCTATATTTATTTAATTTCAAAAAATAAATATAAAATACAAATAAAAACGTTCATTATTAACTTAATCAAGCCATAAAGATTAATTATTTAACTGCTACTTACTAAAAGTTACTCACTTAATATCAGTAACTTACAATAGCGTTCCTTTATTAGCTGTAACAATCTTTGTCTGTTTCAGAAGAAACAAATAATGATAAACTGCCCTTAGAGCAAGCAATATTACCGTCATAGCTACAGCTATCGGTGATCTGTAGATGGAATTATCGGAGTTATCATGAAAAAAAAGCAGCAAAATGTGCAACCAGCTAAAGAGTACGCCACTTTACCTCGCCGACTAGGCGCTTGGCTCTATGATGTATTGATTGTTGCCGCTGTACTTATGCTCGCTGGCGGGGTAGCCATGGCACTCGTTGCCGGACTACTTCAGCTGGGCCTACTGGATATCTCTGGTTATGAAGATGCTAGCGCCTATCTAGGTAAACATCCTGTTGCGGGTATGCTTTACTCGGGCTATTTAGCCGCGGTTATCATCGCTTTCTATGCCTTCTTCTGGTGTAAAGCAGGACAGACCTTAGGCATGCGAGCATGGAAACTGCGCTTACAGAACAGCGATGGTTCTAATATTCGCCTCACACAAGCTTTCATTCGTATGGCGACATCTGCCTTTGGCTTGGGCAACTTTATCGCGCTGTTTAGTAAAGAAAAGCAATCTTTCCAAGATATTATGGCTGAGTGTGAAATGATCATCACACCAAAGGTTCACTGATCCCTTTTCTTCCAATAAAAAAGGAGCTTCACGCTCCTTTTTTAATCATGCTGTTTTGCGCTTCGATTTATAACTTACGGCGCAATAGATAGATAGTGATCAGCAAGAACACCACACTCGGCCCCATCGCCCCGATAATCGGCGGCAAGCTATACACCAAGCTCATCGGTCCAAACACTTCGTTTGATATATAGAAAGCAAAACCAAAGATCACCCCTGATAATACGCGAGCCCCCATGGTGACGGATCGTAATGGACCAAACACAAACGAGAGTGCAAGTAACATCATTACCGCAATCGTCACAGGCTGTAAGGCTTTGCGCCAAAAAGCCAATTCATAACGAGAAGCATCTTGCTTCGACTCTTTGAGGTAAGAGACATAATCATAGACACCAGATAACGCAAGCTCTTCAGGCTTCACTGTCACTACAGCCAGCTTATCTGGCGATAATACCGTATCCCAAATCTTACTCTCAAAATGAGTATTAGTTTGGCGATCTTCTTTAAAGGTGGTTTCAGTTACATCGCGTAATTGCCACCCTTCATCGGCTAAGTACTGCGCAGAGCTGGCATAAACCGATTTTTGCAGTTTATCGTTATCATCAAATTCCCAGATGTTAACGCGCTCTAGTCCCTGCTTTTCTTTGACCCGCCCGATATAGATAAAATCATTGTTATCTTTTGCCCAGACCCCGCTTTGCACTGACAGCATACTGCCACCAGAAGTCCAAATAGTACGAAGTTCACGCGCCATCTTCTGCGCTTGAGGTGAGCCCCACTGCCCTAGTGCCATGATAATAAGCATCAGAGGCACGGCGGTTTTTAGTACAGACAAACCGATATCGAGTTTTGAAAAGCCTGCCGCTTGCATCACCACCAGCTCAGAGCTTGACGCCAGCATACCAAGGCCTATCAAAGCCCCCAGCAATACCGCCATCGGGAAGAACATTTCAATGTCACGCGGAATACTCAAGGCAACAAAGCCTAATGCTTTCCATAAGTCGTAGGTGCCCTCACCCACTTTACGTAACTGCTCTACATACTTGATGATTGCAGATAGCCCCACCAATGTGGCCAGTGTCAGCGAAGAAGTCGCAATGATGGTACGGCCGATGTACCAATCAAGGATCTTAAACATTACCACGTCTCCGGAACTTATCTTTTAATACACGAATAGGCATGGTGTCCCACATATTCAGTACGATAGCCACCAGCAGCGTCACCACATTCACCGACCATAAGCCAATATAAGTCGGTATTGTCCCGTCTTCCAATGCTGATTTAGCCGCACTCATTGCTAAGAAGTAAGCAAGGTAAATCATGATCGCAGGGAATAATTTCGCAAAGCGCCCCTGTCGAGGGTTAACCGCTGACAATGGCACGACCACCATGGTTAATAGTGGAATACATAAGAACATCGACACCCGCCACTGGAACTCAGCAACGGCAGAAAGATTCGATTGTTTAAGCAGTTCAACCGTCGGCACCGCTTCCCACGAGCGGGTTTTCTCACGCACAGCACGCTGACCAATCAGTGCTTGGTAATCTTCAAAATCAGTGATGGTGTAATCCAAACGGGTCGGTAACCCTTCGTAACGGGTACCGTCTTTAAGATCGAGTACCTGTCGACCATCGGGTAATTCACTCACATAACCACGATCAGAGAACGTAATGCTAGGACGCAGTGTATCGGTAGAGAAGGGCTGAGCCACAAACACTCGATGCAGCTTCTTACCACTCTCTGTAATGTCATCGACAAACACCACGCCTCGCCCATCAGGCGAACCTTGGAATTGGCCTTTAACTAACAGGTTCAGCCCTGAATCGGACTCAGCTTGTTCCATCACCTTGGTTTCTTGCTCTGCTGCCCACGGGGTTAACCATAGGGCATTAAAAGCCGCAAAAGTACCCGAAATCAGCGCCAGTAATAGCGCCGCTTGGATCAGAAATTTATTACCTATCCCCGTGGCATTCATCACAGTGATTTCACTTTCGGCATACAATCGACCGAATGTTAGTAAGATCCCGATAAATAAACTCAGCGGTAGCATCATTAACGCCATGTATGGGAAGTAAAGCCCCATAATGGTCAATATTAGATCACCAGGCAGCGAGCCTTCCGATGCGGAGGCTAAAATACGAATAAACTTTTGACTGAGAAATATCAAAAAAAGCACAAAAAGAATCGCAAATTGGCTCTTTAATGTTTCACGTGTCAAATACCGAACAATAATCACGCTTTATATACCCATAGAAAACTTGTTTTTTTGCTGGAATAACTATAGTTTCTCGGTAAACCAGTTATTTTTTTATCTTTCAGCTAAATGTTAGCCTGCACTTTAGATCCTATACTGTTACAGCGATCCAGCAAGTCAGTACGGCATTATCCAACATTTAGCCCTAATTGTCTTTATATAGGATGTAGGAGTACGCATGGAGTTCAGTGTTAAAAGTGGCAGCCCCGAGAAACAGCGCAGTGCCTGTATTGTCGTGGGTGTATTTGAACCACGTCGACTTTCTCCAATTGCTGAACAACTAGATAAGATTAGTGATGGCTACATTAGTTCCCTACTTCGTCGTGGTGATCTAGAAGGTAAGCCTGGCCAAATGCTACTGCTTCACCATGTACCTAACGTACTGTCTGAGCGTGTACTACTTGTCGGTTGTGGTAAAGAGCGTGAACTTGATGAGCGCCAATACAAGCAAATCATCAAAAAAACGATCAGTACCTTGAACGAAACAGGTTCAATGGAAGCGGTATGTTTCTTAACTGAGCTGCACGTTAAAGGCCGCGATACTTACTGGAAAGTACGTCAAGCGGTAGAAACAACCAAAGACAGCCTCTACACCTTCGACCAATTCAAGAGCAACAAGCCGGAAACGCGTCGTCCACTACGCAAGCTAGTATTTAACGTTCCGACTCGTCGTGAGCTGTCACTTGGCGAACGTGCAATTGCCCATGGTCTAGCTGTTGCCTCTGGCGTGAAAGCAGGTAAAGACCTAGGTAACATGCCACCAAACGTGGCAAACCCAGCTTACCTAGCTTCTCAAGCTCGTCGTCTTGCTGATGATTTTGAGACAGTGAACACCAAGATCATTGGTGAACAAGAGATGAAAGAGCTAGGCATGACTTCGTACCTAGCCGTAGGCCAAGGCTCGAAGAACGAAGCCATGATGTCGGTTATTGAATATAAAGGTAACCCAGATTCAGACGCGAAGCCGATTGTTCTTGTGGGTAAAGGTCTGACATTCGATTCAGGCGGTATCTCCATCAAGCCAGGCGCGCAGATGGATGAAATGAAGTACGACATGTGTGGTGCGGCAACCGTCTTCGGTGCGATGAAATCACTGGCGAAGCTAAACCTACCAATTAATGTAGTGGGTATTCTTGCTGGCTGTGAAAACATGCCTGGTGGCAATGCCTACCGCCCAGGTGACATCCTAACCACTATGTCAGGTCAAACTGTTGAAGTACTTAACACTGATGCAGAAGGCCGCTTAGTGCTGTGTGACGCGCTAACTTACGTTGAGCGTTTTGAACCAGAATGTGTGGTTGACGTTGCCACCCTAACCGGTGCTTGTGTTGTTGCCCTTGGCCACCACATTAGCGGTCTTATCGCTAACCACAATCCACTGGCACACGAACTGATCAACGCATCAGAACAAGCGGGTGACCGCGCTTGGCGTCTACCAATGGCTGACGAATACCAAGAGCAACTGGCAAGCCCATTTGCGGATATGGCCAACCTAGGTTCACCTGGTGCAGGTACTATCACCGCGGGTTGCTTCCTGTCGCGCTTCACGAAGAAGTACAACTGGGCGCACCTTGATATTGCTGGTACCGCTTGGGTCGGTGGCAAAGCCAAAGGCGCAACAGGTCGTCCCGTCCCATTACTAGTCCAATTCTTACTTAACCGAGCTGGCCTAGAGAACGTCGAATAAGACGAATCATAGAACAAGGGCCTAAGGGCCCTTTTCTTTTAGCGAGTAAACACGATGACTCATGCTACATTTTATATACTTGAAGACACCCATTTAGCCACTGATAATAACTATCAGTTGCACTTCGCCTGTCATCAAGCAGCATGGAGTTATCAGCAAGGTCAAAAAGTCTATATTCTTGCCGAGAGTAAAGACCAAGCAGAACAGATAGATGAATACCTTTGGCAACAAGAGCCCGATAATTTCGTGCCCCACAATTTGATTGGTGAAGGCACTCGCGGTGGCTCTCCAGTTGAAATTGGTTGGCAAGGTCTTCGTCATACTGGTCGTCGTGGTGTCTTGATTAATTTAAGCCCAGATGCACCAAATTTTGCGGTTACCTTCGCACAAGTGATAGACTTCGTGCCTTGCGACGAAAAACTCAAGCAGCTAGCACGCGAACGCTATAAAGCTTATCGGCTAAATGGCATTCAATTGCAGACAATCGCTGCCCCTGAGACGCCCTAATTCCCATATAGATCCTTCTAAGAGCGCTATGGAAAAGACATACAACCCACAATCAATTGAACAGGCGCTATATCAGCGCTGGGAAGAGGCTGGTTACTTTAAGCCTCACGGTGACACATCTAAAGATGCTTACAGCATCATGATCCCACCGCCGAACGTCACGGGTAGCCTACACATGGGCCACGCGTTCCAGGATACCATTATGGATACCCTGATCCGTTGTGAGCGTATGAAAGGCAAAAATACCCTTTGGCAAGTCGGTACCGACCACGCAGGTATCGCAACCCAAATGGTTGTGGAGCGTAAGATTGCAGCCGAAGAAGGCAAGACTAAACACGACTACGGCCGTGACGCTTTCATCGACAAAATCTGGGAATGGAAAGCGGAGTCTGGCGGTAACATTACCCAACAGCTTCGTCGCCTTGGTGCATCGGTAGACTGGGATCGTGAACGCTTCACGATGGATGACGGCCTATCCAATGCAGTACAAGAAGTATTCGTACGTCTTTACGAAGACGACCTTATCTACCGTGGTAAGCGTCTAGTTAACTGGGATCCTAAGCTACACACTGCGATCTCAGATCTAGAAGTTGAAAACAAAGATAAGAAAGGCCACATGTGGCACTTCCGCTACCCGCTTGCGGACGGCGTGAAAACAGCCGACGGCAAAGACTACATCGTAGTCGCTACCACACGTCCAGAAACCATGCTGGGTGATACAGGTGTTGCTGTTAACCCTGAAGATCCGCGTTATCAAGATCTGATCGGTAAAGAAATTCTACTGCCTATCGTCGGTCGTCGTATTCCAATTGTTGGCGATGAACACGCTGATATGGAAAAAGGCACAGGTTGTGTGAAGATCACCCCTGCGCACGACTTCAATGACTATGAAGTAGGTAAACGTCATAGCCTGCCTATGATCAACATCCTAACTTTCAATGCAGACATCCGTGATGCGGCTGAAGTTTTCACCACTAACGGTGAGCCAAGCACAGCATACAACACAGATTTACCAGCGAAATACCACGGTATGGAGCGCTTTGCAGCACGTAAAGCTATCGTCGCTGAATTTGAAGAGCTTGGTCTACTTGAAGAGATTAAAGATCACGATCTAACCGTACCTTACGGTGACCGTGGTGGCGTTGTTATCGAACCAATGCTAACTGACCAATGGTATGTACGTGCTGCACCTCTTGCAGAAACGGCAACCAAAGCCGTAGAAGATGGTGAGATCCAATTCGTACCTAAACAATACGAAAACATGTACTTCTCTTGGATGCGTGACATTCAAGACTGGTGTATCTCTCGTCAACTTTGGTGGGGCCACCGCATCCCAGCTTGGTACGATAACGAAGGCAATGTATACGTTGGCCGTACAGAAGAAGAAGTACGTGCAAACAACAACCTTGCACCTGTTGTTGTCCTACGCCAAGACGACGATGTACTGGATACATGGTTCTCATCAGCATTGTGGACATTTGGTACACAAGGCTGGCCTGAGCAAACACCCGATCTTAAAACCTTCCACCCGTCTGACGTGTTGGTAACAGGTTTTGACATCATCTTCTTCTGGGTTGCTCGCATGATCATGATGACCATGCACTTCTGTAAAGATGAAAACGGCAAACCACAAGTACCATTCAAAACCGTTTATGTTACTGGCCTTATCCGTGACGAAAACGGCGACAAGATGTCGAAGTCGAAAGGTAACGTTATCGACCCAATCGACATGATTGACGGCATCGGCCTTGAAGAGCTAGTAGAGAAGCGTTGTGGCAACATGATGCAGCCAAAACTAGCGGCTAAGATCGAAAAACAAACGCGTAAAACGTTTGAAAATGGCATTGAAGCATACGGTACGGATGCACTGCGCTTTACCCTAGCTGCAATGGCATCAACCGGTCGTGATATCAACTGGGACATGAAGCGCCTAGAAGGTTACCGCAACTTCTGTAACAAGCTATGGAACGCAAGTCGTTACGTGCTAATGAACACAGAAGATCAAGATTGTGGCATGACAGCTGATCTGACTAACGCTGCTGAGATGGAATTCTCACTGGCTGACAAGTGGATCGAGTCTCAATTTGAGCTAGCAGCAAAAGATTTCAACGCACACATCGAGAACTACCGTCTTGATATGGCAGCGGGCACAATCTACGAGTTCATCTGGAACCAATTCTGTGACTGGTACCTAGAGCTAACGAAACCGGTTCTATGGAAAGGCACTGAAGCACAACAACGTGCGACACGCTACACCTTGATCACTGTGCTAGAGAAGACATTGCGTCTTGCTCACCCTGTACTGCCGTACATCACAGAGTCAATCTGGCAGAGCGTGAAGCCATTAGTGGCAGGCGTTGATGGCGAAACCATCATGACGCAGGCACTGCCTCAGTTTGAAGAAGCAAACTTCAACGCTGATGCTGTTGCTGATATCGAGTGGGTGAAAGCCTTTATTACTAGCATTCGTAACCTACGTGCTGAATACGATATCGCGCCAAGCAAAGGCCTAGACGTCATGCTGAAAGTGGCAGACGAGAAAGACGCTACACGCCTTCAAGCAAACAGTGTGGTTCTACAATCACTGGCGAAGCTAGACAGCATTAAAGTGTTGGCTGATGGTGAAGCAACACCAGCATGTGCTACGTCTCTTGTTGGTAAGTCTGAGTTAATGATCCCAATGGCGGGTCTTATCGATAAAGATGCAGAGCTAGCGCGTCTAGACAAAGAAGTCGCTAAGATCCAAGGCGAAATCAAACGCATCGAAGGCAAGCTAGGTAACGAAGGTTTCGTTGCTAAAGCCCCTGAAGCGGTTATCGCGAAAGAGCGTGAAAAACTAGAAGGCTACCAAGAAACACTGGCTAAACTAGAAACGCAAAAAGTAACGATTGCTGCGCTGTAAGCCATACAGCACAAGCGTATAAATAGCATTAAGCCCGACGATAACTCGTCGGGCTTTTTTTGATCACGATAATCCCTCATCAAGCTCTTCACTTTAAATCAATAGCCACTAGCTATCAAAACAATAAAAACAATCGAATTTAACTATGAAAGTAAAAAGGAAATAATGACGGCATAAAGAATGAGGACACCACCATGAAAAAGACCATTAGCTTTGCCGCAATTCACTTTACCGTTGCCTTTACTGTTGCTTACCTACTGACAGGTGACATTTTGATCGGTAGCCTGATTGCGATGATCGAACCTATGGTTAACACGGTGGCGTTTTACTTCCATGAAAAAGCATGGCAAACCAAGGCGCTTAAACAGTCTCATTACAGTGCGCCTGCAAGTAAAACGATCAGCTTCGCTGTTGTTCACTTCACCGTTGCCTTCACCGTGGTTTACCTATTAACAGGCGATATCTTGATCGGTAGCGTGATGGCAATGATTGAGCCTGCTATCAATACCCTAGCCTACTATTTTCATGAACGTGTATGGCAGAACAAAGAGCAAAAGCAGAGCCAACCAACGTCTAACCTCTTCGAAATAATGCTTTGCCAACACTAAGCTTTTCATCAATATGAATTACTCGCCCAACCTTTCCACCCGAGTTTCGAGTGCAGGATGAGTATTGATCCACTCTGGTAACTCATTCGCGAGGCCATTCGGCGTCATAAAAAGCTGTAACATTTGCTGCATGGGTTCTGTTGTGCCATATAAATCCAGCATCGACCTTACCGCAAATTCATCGGCTTCCAACTCGGCCTTTCGTGAATAGCCTTGCATCACAAAAAACACGCCCGAGCCGTTAAAAGTATCAATCAGTTCAGCATGATCATCCGTTAATAGCGCAACGGATGTTGAAAGTAACGTCGACCGCACTATCGATTTCATCACATGCTGGTGCTGAATATGCCCCAGTTCATGTAGCAAGATGCTGTCTAGTTGCTCTGGGGTTTTCGCTAATGTAACCAAGGCATCAAATACCACAATTGAGCCATCACTCAACGCTAGCGCATTGGGTCTTGCGTGCCAACGACGAAAACGGAGCTGTGGTTTAACGGGCATAGGCGGTAATTGTGCCACCATAGTTTGAAACCGTTGTTTCATTAGCGCTTGCTGCACCATACTCAATTCTGTCGGGGCCAAAGCCTTTTCATCAAGTGTCTGCAACACATGCTGGCCCACTCGAACAGAGATATCCTGAGGCAAAGCTTTAACAATACCACTGGTCAACCACGGTAGACCATGAGTAAAAAACAAAGCAAATAACAGCCCCATCAGCACTAATCCACTCGCGATAATAGGAAGGTAACGCTCAATCCAGTGTAACCAGGTCCGTTTTCTTGCTTTCAACACCCCTTCCAACAATAAAGAGTTGTAAGGTATGAATTGCGAGCCATCAGGAAAAGCAAGGCGGATAGGTAAACGCCCCAAGGGTTCACTGATATTCACCACCTCTAATGGCATGACATGATGCCCTTGAGCTGTGCTTAACTGAAGCCGCCCTTCAGACAATAGCATCACACTCGCCGCCTGCTTTTCAGTACTACGTGGAGGATGGCAAAAGCCTCTGATGATCATCTCGTCCCCCTTTTAGAGTCACAGCCTTCAACCTCAAACATGCTTACTGCCTGTGGTATATTCATAATCCAATCACGACTAAGTTCACGGACTTGGCCATCATCAACCCGAACTCTATTCTCACTATTCACAGCCCGCTTCGTCTCTCTATGCGTTGTCCTGCAGCGAATTTCGACAAGTCATCTGATTGAAATATCAGTAAATTGTCTGCACATCGCCACATTATCTGCTGAGCTAACAACGTTTAAAAATAAAAAACCAGATCTGAATAATGACACCCTATAACCCGCTAATAAGTGCTTATCGGTAATATTGGAAGATAGATCTCGATGTTTGTCGATAATGGAAAATAAAAGGCATAAGCGAACAAATATTGACATGGTTGCGGTGCGCAATTAAATTTGGTTGTATATCGCAACCAACAAGGGAAGGTTTATGCAACCACAACATCTTCGTCAGTTATCACGACAACTTGTTCGCCAGTTAGGGATGCTTGATAGCCATTGCGGCTCATTCAAACTCACTCCCGTTCAAGCACATACGCTGATAGAACTAGAAAAAACGCCTTGTACTGTTAGTCAGATGGCTGAAAAACTCAATGTTGATAAATCCAATGCAAGCCGTACTCTCGCCATTTTGTTGAATCTCGGGTTAGTACAAGCAACCAGTAATCCAGATGACAAACGTAGCCAGTTGTCACAACTCACAACAGCAGGCCAGCAAACACTCACGGCGCTGCACCAACAATTGAATCAGCAGGTGCAAGGTATTTTAGATCAAATGGACTGCGATGAAATTAATCAGCTTGAAAGCAGCTTACATCGCTATTCACGTTCAATTAGCGCGGTAGATAAACAGCAAGACGTTATTGTACGCTCGCTCACACCGAGTGATGATCCTTCGGTAGCTGCTGTTATTCGCCGCGTATCAGCGGAATATGGTTTAACCGAAGATAAAGGGTATGGCGTCGCCGATCCGACATTGGATAGCATGCACCGCGTCTATGCCGAGGCTAAAAGTCATTACTGGGTGATCGAGCAAGATCAACGGATTTTAGGCGGTGGTGGTGTCGCGCCACTGGCTGGCTCAGACAATTTGTGCGAATTACAAAAAATGTACTTTCTGCCGCAATTACGCGGTAAAGGACTCGCGCGCATGTTGGCAGTGAAAGCGCTGAAATTTGCCCGAGAACAAGGCTATAACGGCTGCTACTTAGAAACTACGGCCAACCTCAAAGAAGCCATTGCCTTGTATCAGTCATTGGGGTTTGTTGTTATTCCGCATGCGTTAGGCAATACCGGGCATGATGCCTGCGAAGTCCGAATGCTAAAAACCTTCTAGCCATTATTAACATCATTAATTTCAGGTATAAAAAAGTCGGCCAATAAGCCGACTTTTCATACTTAGAACAGCAAAACGCGATTACTCGTCGTCGTCTTCACCGTCTTCGTCTTCATCTTCACCCGACTCGAAGTATGTACCCCAGCCGTCGTAATCAATGTTGTGTTTTTCAGCAAGCTGAATCATTTTTTCAGCTTGTTCGTCAATTAGTTCTACTTTTAGTGCTGATTCCATTACGGCATCAAAACAAACAACTTTACCACCACCATCTTCAGGCGCCAGTTCAAGTTCTTCTGCTTCCATCACCTCGTAGCCCATCTTGAATGCTTCTACAGCCGCTGCTTCAAGCTCTTCAAACGTATCTGCTGAAAAGTGGTGCTCAATAGTGTAAAGCGCTTCAGGCTCGCTGCCATCTTCTAAGATAGCGGCAATAATTTCGCGAGTCTCTTCCTTCTGCTCTTCAATCAGTTCTGCATAAGACATGGGGTAACTCCAACTATGGAATAAATTTGCTGGCAAATATCGCATGGATTTAGACGAATTACCATCCTGTTAATGTTACGAGAAGGTAAAATTGATTTTAATCAAAAATATTGTCGATTTATTATTGCACTAAGCCGCCTAAGTCCCAATTTAACGAGTGAATAAAGTTTCAACTTATGCAAAACACCCCAAACCAGTGAATGCGTAATTAAAAAGAAAAAACGCATAAGAAAACGGAGATGTTATAAAACCTAGGCATAATTTATCGGTTTTATGCGGTCTTTAGGCTAAAAATTAACATTCTGATGAATATTTACCCTCTTATAGCACAACACCAAAAAACATATTCATCCATTAATTAATGGGAAATACCCCAACACACAAAGTGTGTGGTTATTTCCGCCAAAATGGCCTTCTGGAAAAGTGTGAACGGCTGCAAAGTTACCTATTTAGTAGCAGATTACAATCACTGCGTCCAAAGAGATATGACTCGGTGGCAACAACCAACCGGGCACTATATAAAATAAAGAGAGATACGATCATGAGTAAGTTCACTATCGATACAGGAGCACGCAACGTCCGTCGACGAAGTCAACTCCACCGTTCTCGAAGAGCGCTCACTCCATTCACCCACTCTGACCATAGTGTGCCGTTGCCTTTCGAGGTATTGGTTAACGATAAAGGGGTGACTGAGCGTTACGCGCCCAAAGTCATAACTTCAATAGCCGATAACCATTTCGCTTCGACGTTACCCAATTAAGTAACTCAAGCAAACGTGGTTGTGTGTAACAACACACACCAAGCTAACTTCCAATAACACGTTTTACTGAACGCTACTGTTCAGGGAGCCCTTTTGCGCCTACATCATTGTTCGGCGTACTGGATCACACCCATACACCACCACAAATATGGGTGCAAGGAGATAAAAATGACGACTCAAACGGTACAACAAGAAGAGAAAGGCGGCTTCTTTGCCAACTTTAAATTCCCTTCTGCCTACACCATCCTGTTCGGCCTCATTGCGTTTGTCGCACTGTTAACCTGGATTGTTCCAGCGGGTCAGTATGAGCGCGTAATGAATGAAGATCTTGGCAAAGAAGTGCCAGTAACGGGCACCTACCACGCAGTAGATAGTAACCCTCAAGGCGTTATTGATGTACTTATCGCACCGATTGATGGCTTCTACGATCACAATACTTACGAAGCTGCTGCAATCGATGTTTCACTATTCATTCTTGTTATCGGTGGCTTCCTTGGTCTAGTGACTAAAACAGGTGCTATCGATGCGGGTATCGAACGTGTAACTGCTCGCTTACAAGGGCGAGAAGAAATGATGATACCTATCCTGATGGCATTGTTTGCTGCGGGCGGTACTATCTACGGTATGGCGGAAGAGTCACTACCTTTCTACACCCTACTTGTTCCAGTAATGATGGCGGCACGCTTTGACCCAGTCGTAGCAGCAGCAACTGTACTACTTGGCGCTGGTATCGGTACGCTTGGTTCAACCATTAACCCATTCGCAACAGTAATCGCAGCAAACGCCGCGGGTATCCCATTCACAGACGGCATCATGCTTCGTGTTGCTATGCTGGCTATCGGTTGGGTAATTTGTGTTGGCTACGTAATGCGTTATGCAAAAATGGTTCGTGCTGACAAAACTAAATCTATCGTTTACGACAAATACGAAGAGAACAAAGCACACTTCCTAGGCAACCAGTCTGGCGAAATGTTGGAGTTCACTACAACACGTAAAATCATTCTTGCTATCTTCGCTGCATCATTCGGTATCATGATTTACGGTGTATCTGTTGCGGGTTGGTGGATGGCTGAAATTTCAGGCATGTTCCTAGCGTCAACAATCATCATTGGTCTGATTGCTCGCATGAGCGAAGAAGAATTCACGTCAAGCTTTATCGATGGCGCACGTGACCTACTTGGTGTTGCACTTATCATCGGTATCGCACGTGGTATCGTGGTAATCATGGACCGCGGTATGATCACAGATACAATTCTGTTCGCAGCTGAAAGTGCTGTAACAGGTCTGTCTTCTATCGTGTTCATCAACGTAATGTACTGGTTAGAAATCGTTCTTTCATTCCTAGTACCTTCTTCATCTGGTCTAGCTGTACTAACCATGCCTATCATGGCACCACTTGCTGACTTCGCAGGCGTGAGTCGTGACCTAGTAGTAACGGCTTACCAATCTGCATCAGGTATTGTAAACCTAATGACCCCAACATCTGCGGTTGTTATGGGTGGTCTGGCTATCGCACGCGTTCCTTACGTTCGCTGGGTAAAATGGGTAGCACCGCTACTAGGTATGCTAACTGTACTTATCATGATTATGCTAAGTGTGGGCGCAATCCTTTAAGCAATACTGGCTTTATCTTCATCCCCTCCAAACCGCCTTCGGGCGGTTTTTTTATAACCCCCTCCATTTTATGCCTCCCTCCCCGCTTCTTTGCCATCTTTGCATCACCATGACATCACTACTCGTTATCATGCCCATAACGCCGCCTAGGTCAGCGTCCTGTTAGCTTCCTTTCCCCCCTTCTGCGGTAGCACTATTTTGCTGAGGGCAATTAATCTATAGCCCTACTGACTTACAGACTTATTTGCCTACAATTCTACTTATCTGAAGGCCTGCTTTCCTGAGCTCCTATTAACCAATAGCCCTACCATTTGGCGTTCGCAATACACTATCTAACTCACAAGAGTAAGCCCCGTTCCTATTTAATCCCCTCACAACCAATGCTGCTATTACATAATTATCCTCACACGAGAAATTAATGCTCTGCTTTTAAATAGTCGTTGTAATAAATAATTACCAAAAACGGCAACTTATACACCACAAAATAAAACAACCAACTGTGGCAGTATTAATATTTACTTACATCATCATGACAGCAATATTACCGACCTAGTAGAAAGCAGCCCTCGCAATATTAATAACAATCAATATAAACAGAGTAAATTAAAGCTATTTACAGAATGTTTTAAAATTACAAAAACAGTTTTAGATCAAATTAAAAGAAAAAGTTTTGTTACCAACAGATTAACAAACCCATGTTTTTTAGATAGACAGCCATTTTATGTGCATAAGATTGTATTTTAAGCATCAAACCTTCGACATAAAAAATGCATAAAGTCTCCACAAAAAAACCAAAACACATAAGAAACAACAAGATAAAACAACAAAGACGTGCATAAACCCACTTAAACAACATAAATTCCCAGCCATGAAAACTAATAACAAATGCATTGAAAATGTTAAAAAAATAGCGAGATAAGTTATTTTGTTATTATATAAAGTGTGACAAACCTCTAAGACTAATACCCCGTTAAGAGTAGAATGATTCACAACAAAGGAGAGCAGGGAAATAAACAAACGTTGGTTTCCCCGCCATAAAATAAATAAAGCCAACCGGATTTAGTTGGCATATTAAATAGAGAGATACGATCATGAGTAAGTTCTACGTAGGTTCTGAAATAGGTCAACTACGCCGCGTTCTAATTCACCGTCCAGAACGTGCGCTGACTCACCTAACTCCATCAAACTGTCACGATCTACTATTTGATGATGTATTAGCGGTTGAGCGCGCTGGCCAAGAACACGACGTATTTGCTAACACACTACGTGAGCAAGGTGTTGAAGTAATGCTTCTTGGTGACCTACTAGCAGATACGCTAGAAGTGCCAGAAGCGAAAGAATGGCTTCTTAACACGCAAATCTCTGACTACCGCTTAGGTCCAGCATTCGCAAATGACGTTCGCTGCTTCCTAGCTGACCTTCCTAGCAAAGAATTGTCTTCTATTCTTCTAGGCGGCCTAAGCTACGCTGAGCTACCAATTAAATCTTCTTCAATGATGCAAGGCCTACACGCATCAAATGATTTCATCATTGAACCATTACCAAACCACCTATTTACTCGCGACACATCTTGCTGGGTATACGGCGGTGTTTCAATCAACCCAATGGCTAAGCCTGCTCGTCAACGTGAAACAAACCACGTTCGTGCAATCTACCGTTGGCACCCAACCTTCGCTGGCGCAGATTTCGTTAAATACTTCGGCGACGAAGAGAAAATCTACGACAACTCTACAATTGAAGGCGGCGACGTTCTAGTTATCGGTAAAGGCGCAGTTCTTATCGGTATGTCTGAGCGCACAACAGCACAAGGTGTTGAGCAACTAGCATCTAGCCTATTCAAACACGGCGAAGCGAAACAAGTTATCGCGATGCAACTACCTAAGCACCGCTCTTGCATGCACCTTGATACAGTAATGACTCACATGCGTGAAGATACATTCTCTGTATACCCAGAAGTTGTACGTAAAGACGTTCAATGCTGGAGCCTAACAGGTGACGAGTCTGGCGCTGTTAAGATTAAAGAAGAAGGTTACTTCGTAACTGCAATCGAGAAAGCACTAGGCGTAGATAAACTAAACCTAATCACAACTGGTGGTGATAGCTTCGAAGCAGAACGTGAGCAGTGGAATGATGCGAACAACGTATTAACTGTTAAACCTGGTGTTGTTGTTGGTTACGAAGGTAACACTTACACCAACGAAAAATACGACAAAGCTGGTATCACAGTTCTTCCAATCCCTGGAGACCAACTGGGTCGTGGTCGCGGTGGCGCACGCTGCATGAGCTGCCCAATCGAACGTGACGGCATCTAAGCAATAGTCTTTCACTAGACAATGCTCAGACGGTTAGCCGGTAACGCTATCGGCTAACCACTTTAAAACCAAGAGAGAATAATCCCATGACTAAGCAAACTGTTGTTGTTGCATTGGGTGGTAACGCACTACTTCGTCGCGGTGAGCCATTAGAGGCTTCAACCCAACGAATCAATATCGCAAAAGCTGCACAAACTATCGCGGCTATCGCAGAAGAATACAACGTGGTGTTAGTACACGGTAACGGCCCACAAGTTGGTCTACTAGCACTTCAAGGTTTGGAATACAAAGCTGTAAATCCATACCCACTAGATGTACTAGGTTCAGAAACACAAGGCATGATCGGCTACATGCTGATGCAAGAGCTGAAAAACCTACTACCAGAACAACACGTTTCATGCATGTTGACGCAAATGACTGTAGATCCAGCGGATCCAGCATTTATCGACCCAACAAAACCTATCGGCCCTGTATACCAAGAAGCCGAAGCGCGTGAACTAGCAGAAAAATACCACTGGACAGTAAAACCTGACGGCGAATACTTCCGTCGCGTAGTACCAAGCCCACAACCAACCGGTATCGTAGAAGACGATGCAATCACAGCACTGATTAAACAAGGTCACCTTGTAATCTGTACTGGTGGTGGCGGTATCCCAGTGAAGAAAGTCGACGGTAAATTAGTTGGCGTAGAAGCTGTAATCGACAAAGACATGTCAGCAGCCTTCCTAGCGAAACAACTTGAAGCTGATGCACTGTTGATTCTGACAGATGCACAAGCGGTATTCCTGGATTGGGGCAAGCCAACGCAAAAAGCATTGAGCAGCACTACTCCAGCAGAATTAGCGAATTACGAATTTGATGCAGGTTCTATGGGACCGAAAATCGAAGCGTCATGTGAATTCATCAATCAAGGTGGCAAATTAGTAGGTATCGGCGCTCTAGAAGACGGCCTACGCATCCTGAAAGGTGAAGCTGGTACGAATATTATTTCAGAATAACAAAATAGTTATTCACAAAAACCCAATAATACGATAAACAATAGATACTACTTACCGACAGCGTAACCGCCAATTACTCGGCCGCTGTCGGCAGAGAGATACCGATTCTTAAAAGGAAATCATCATGGCTTTTAATCTTCGCAACCGTAACTTCCTAAAATTACTAGACTTCACTCCACGTGAAATTCAACACATGCTAGAACTAGCCGCTGAGTTGAAAAAAGCGAAATACAACGGTTACGAGCAGCCTCGCCTAACGGGTAAAAACATTGCGCTTATCTTTGAAAAAGCGTCAACTCGTACTCGCTGTGCATTTGAAGTTGCTGCATACGACCAAGGCGCTAACGTAACTTACTTAGGCCCATCTGGTTCTCAAATCGGTTACAAAGAATCAATGAAAGATACAGCACGTGTTCTTGGCCGTATGTACGATGGCATTGAATACCGTGGCTTCGGTCAAGACATCGTTGAAGACCTAGGCGCATACGCTGGTGTTCCAGTATGGAATGGTCTAACTGACGAATTCCACCCAACTCAAATCCTAGCTGACTTCCTAACTATGCAAGAGCATGGTCGTGGCAAGCAACTACACGAAATGACTTTCGCTTACCTAGGTGACGCTCGCAACAACATGGGTAACTCACTAATGGTTGGTGCTGCTAAAATGGGTATGGACATCCGTCTAGTTGCTCCTAAAGCATTCTGGCCTGAAGAAGCACTTGTTGCTCAGTGTCGTGAAATCGCTGAAGAAACTGGCGCTAAAATCACAATGACTGAAGACGTTCAAGAAGGCGTTAAAGGTTGTGACTTCCTATACACTGACGTATGGGTATCTATGGGTGAAGCGAAAGAAGCTTGGGCTGCACGTATCGACCTAATGATGCCTTACCAAGTAAACATGGACATGATCAAAGCAACTGGCAACCCACATGTTAAATTCATGCACTGCCTACCTGCATTCCACGGTGAAGACACTGTAGTTGGTAAAGAACTAGCTCAAGAATACCCTATGCTTAAAGACGGCGTAGAAGTGACAGATGAAGTGGTTGAGTCTAAGCACTCTATCGTATTCGACGAAGCTGAAAACCGTATGCACACCATCAAAGCAATCATGGTTGCAACACTAGGTCAGTAATCGACTCTCTTGAGTTTTTATTCTGAACGAATAGTAAAGCTCTTATAATTAATGCCAACCTTCGGGTTGGCATTTGCATTTATGGTACGGTAAAACTGCATAGCCGCACTGAATGTCCCCCTCCAAAAAAGCTAAATTTTCAGCAAGTTACCCCCTCACCCACCCATGAAAAATATGCAGCAAAATATGCATAAACTCCCATTAAATGAATAGTTTACGCAAACGCTTGCGCTCGCAAAAAATGGGCGTATAATCCTTCGCAATTTGTCTAAACAGAGATGGAAAATGATGACTATCCTTCAGCAAAATTTGCTAAAGACGCGCCGAAAAATGGCGTTAGTTGCGTTTTTCATTATTTCTGTTTTTTATAAAAAGAGCCTCCTTTTTTAAGGGGGCTTTTTTTTGTCTGTTTTTTACTAAGAAAGAGAGCAGACAGTGTTTCGTTCGTATATTGAATCAACAGAAGGGAAGAGAGCCATGGCGAATTCGCTGTTCCAAAAGCACATCATTTCCATACCGGAATTAAACCGCAGTGAACTAGAACTGATTGTTGAAACGGCTGGTAAATTGAAAGCAGAGCCAAATCCAGAACTACTGAAAAATAAAGTCGTTGCTAGCTGCTTCTTTGAACCATCAACCCGTACTCGCCTATCATTTGAAACGGCAGTACAGCGCCTAGGTGGCACAGTAATTGGTTTCGATAACGGTGGTAATACATCGCTAGCGAAAAAAGGTGAAACGCTGGCTGACTCAGTACAAGTGATTTCTTCATACGTTGACGCTTTCGTCATGCGCCACCCACAAGAAGGCGCTGCACGTCTAGCCTCTGAGTTTTCAAACGGTGTGCCTATCGTTAATGGCGGTGACGGTGCTAACCAACACCCAACACAAACCTTGCTAGACCTGTTCTCTATCTTCGAAACCCAAGGGCGCCTAGACAATCTTAACGTCGCGTTCGTCGGTGATTTAAAATACGGCCGTACCGTACACTCACTAACACAAGCACTATCGAAGTTCGATAACATCAACTTCTTCTTCGTGGCACCAGAAATCCTAGCGATGCCTGATTACATCTGCGAAGAATTAGATGAAGCCGGTATCAACTACAGCCTGCACGCCACCATGGAAGAAGTAATTCCTGAGCTAGACGTGCTTTACATGACTCGTGTACAAAAAGAGCGTTTCGACGAATCTGAATACGCGCACATGAAAGCGGCTTACATCCTAACAGCACCTATGCTGACCGAAGCGCGCGACAACCTGAAAGTACTGCACCCACTACCACGTGTGGATGAAATCACAGTCGATGTCGACAAAACGAAGCATGCTTACTACTTCGAGCAAGCAGAGAATGGGGTTTACGCCCGTGAAGCCCTACTGGCACTTGTACTAAACGAACAACTTTAAGCAGGAGAGCGCAGTCATGACTAAAGAAACTCAACTACAGGTTGAAGCAATTAAGAACGGTACTGTTATCGATCACATTCCTGCGAACGTTGGCATTAAGATTCTTAAATTGTTTCAAATGCACAAAACTAACCAACGTGTCACTGTTGGCTTAAACCTGCCGTCTTCGGCACAGGGTGCAAAAGATTTAATTAAAATCGAAAACGTCTTTATCAGTGAAGACCAAGCAAACCAGCTTGCGATGTACGCACCGAAAGCAACGGTTAACCAAATCGAAAACTACGAAGTCGCGAAGAAACTAAGCCTGACACTGCCAGAGCAAATCAATGCGATTTTCGAGTGTCCGAACAGCAACTGTATTACTCACGGTGAGCCTGTTGATAGCAGCTTTAAAGTGATTAATAAAAATGAAGACGTTCAGCTTAAGTGTAAATACTGCGAGAAAGTATTCTCACGTGAAATCATGACTGAACGCCGCTAAGACATTTTTGCATCGCTAAGCCTTGTATTAAGACTTGGCTTTGGTGCTCAAATAACAAGAAAGCCTGCTCACAAATGAGCAGGCTTTTTTATTCTCATTTCTACCGCAACGCCACTTTGTCGCTATGGCTAGTTTGTTAAAAGCAGCCCACGATAACATCAACATCTCGTCTTTACGTGCTGGCTGCCCATAACAATAATTTATAGGCGTACGGCAATGGCACAGTTAACTTCACCTACAATCAAACATTACGGCAAAGTCTTGCTTACCACACTCTTGGCGATCTCGTTAACACAGTGTATCGCGAGCAATGGCAGCGTCGAACATACTCACTCACATGAAGCCAATAACATGGTGGTGATCGGTGTCCCTATGTTGCTGGGAGGCTTTGGCTCTTCGGTGCCCATCAACGAGCAATATCACATCACCGCCAAACATGTTGCACAGCTGTCGTGGGATCTTGATGTTATTCATCACCCCTATTGTGATTTATCGTTAGTGCGCTCACGTACCTCGGCAGAAGCTATCCCACAATGGGGGCTGATCTATCCCGATCAAGCAGTCAGTCACCAAGGACACTCGCTACTAGGCACCACGATAAAAGGCGAAGGCAAATACTTACAAGACGTACTCGATACCAACAGTAAGTGCTTATATTCGTTAAGTGATGCCCCGAGTATGTCAGGCATGAGCGGCGGCCCTGTTTTTAATGCACAAGGGCAAATCGTTGGGATCACTGTTGCGATCCTCGATAACCCAGAAGATATCCAAAATTTACGACAAGCAGAACGGTATACCCAATTTGTTCCTGCAACGTTAATCTTTGATTGGTTAACCCAATTAGGCGTTGATACCGCCTACGCCAGCCCAGATCTTGCCAACATTCAAGTCGCGCCCTATATCAAACACATTAATACCCCTCACGAATTGCGAGGAAATCGTGCAGAACTAACCGCAACCACTCGTCAACCAACACTCAATCAAATACATAATGATGAAGAAAACACCAGCGCCACCGTCTCTGTTTTCAATCATTACGCCGTCGTACAACACCCTTTAGCTTCGTCGCGCACCTCTTCGTCACCCAGCGTGCTGACACCACAAATAACAGGGGCTCACGACAGTCAAAGAACAACCACTAATTCACAACAAAAACAGGGAGATAAACCACAAAAAGAACAAATAAAAGCATTCCCAAAGACAAACAATAAGCTAATGAATGAAATAGGATTTCAACCTACCTATTGGTAGTGCAACCAGTTCATTATTTTGGTGACTAGGGTCAAACAAACGATACGATCTTACTGGTATGATTCTTGTGCAAGATTATGCAAGGCTTGAATAATCTGGCACACAAAATCCCATAACAAATAAAAGTAACGATTCAGCTCGCTAATGCTGTTGACCTTGCTACACCAACAGACAAACGCTCTGCGCTGAATAGCTACAAGATACGATCTTTGTACCTACTAAAATAAAAAGGAGTTGCCCGTGAATGGATACGAATTACACGGCGCGCTAGAGTTGAGTGCATCTGACGAAGACATCATGACAGCATGTAAGCGTCTATTGCAGCAGCAAAGCTTTTCTACCCAAGATGATATTCGCCAAAGCTTGATCGACATGGGTTATACCGATGTCAGCCAATCAACCGTGTCACGCCTGCTTTCACGTATGGGCGTAGCCAAAGTACCTAATGCCTATGGCAAAAAGGTCTATTGCTTAACGGTTGAAAACGAACCAGTACAAGTGGGTTCTTCAATCGCATCACAGATTGAATTTATCACTCATAACCAACTTGTCGTGGTGGTAAAAACACACCCAGGTGGTGCACAATTGGTAGCGCGCTTAATTGATGTCCAGCCACATGCTGAAATTCTAGGTACCGTTGGTGGCAACGATACCGTGATGGTGGCACCGAAAGACATCAATCGCATTGATGAGTGTGAGAAAGTGGTCAAAACACGTTTAGGGATCCCTGCCTAAATTACCTTTCTCGATTGAAAATCTTTGACCTCAAGCAGTGAGAGTTGCTAGCCTCTAGACTCTCAACTGCTCAATACCAAGCAGCCTAACGGTGAGTGCAGCATGATGGCATGCCGCTTGGTATTTACTTTGATACTTATTTAAGGATTTTCAATGACTCAAGTTCTACACACCGAACAAGCACCAGCAGCAATTGGCCCTTACGTACAAGGTGTTGACCTAGGCAACATGGTACTGACTTCAGGTCAGATCCCTGTTAACCCTGAAACAGGCGAAGTAGCAGAAGACATTGCAGCGCAAGCTCGTCAGTCACTAGACAATGTAAAAGCAGTGGTTGAATCTTCAGGTCTTAAAGTGGCTGACATTGTTAAAATGACAGTATTTGTAAAAGATCTAAACGACTTTGCCGCGGTTAATGAAGTGTATGGTGCATTCTTTGATGAGCACAACGCCCCTTACCCTGCGCGCTCTTGTGTTGAGGTTGCTCGTCTACCTAAAGACGTGAAAATCGAAATTGAAGCAATTGCGGTTCGTAAGTAATGCTCAACACTCATAAAAAAAGCTGCCGATGGCAGCTTTTTTTATAAGTCTAATTAGCTATTGCGTCACATGCGCCAATACAAGTTGCCACACTTGTGGAAACCACGCGGTAAAATTAGCAGGCTTGTCCGCTAAAGCGGTAACCAACTCAGATTCAGGCCACCAGTGATACGCCATCACTTCATCCTCACTCGGGTTAATATTAACTGGGCCACAGTTAGCAATAAGCACATGATCGAGCTCGTGCTCTATCAAGCCATTATCAAGCTCTGCACGGTATAAAAATGTGGCGATGTCTTGCAATGGGATAAAATCCGTAATCCCCATCTCTTCATCAAGGCGGCGAATAGCCGCAGCAATAAAAGACTCACCTTGGCGAGGGTGCGAACAACAAGTATTGGTCCACAACCCACCACTGTGATACTTCCCTAACGCGCGTTGATGCAGCAGATACTCTCGCTCTTCTTGACCATCGCGATACAAGAGTACTGAGAATGCTAAGTGCAACTGACCGTCGTAGTGTGCCTGCATTTTCTCTTGTAACCCAATCGGCTCACCTGCTGGTGTCACAAGTACCACTTGCTCTTTTTTCATACGACAGCCTTACCAAATCATTACGTCTATTTTTTATTTTAAAACAAAAGAAAAAGGACAAGCTAAAAGCTCATCCTTTTCATTGTACAGAGACAAAACAGCTTATGCGGTGCGCTGTGCAACCTCAGCATTCAACTGTTCAAGCTTGTCTTTCATTTGATTACGACAAGACTCAGATAAGCCACGTACATCTTCTTTGGTCAAACCGTCAGTCGACACTGGCGCCATAACTTCAACAATCACGACACCATTATCCCAACGGTTCAGCTTCACGTTTTCCGTCGAGCTACACACAATAGGGACCACAGGTACATTTGCACCAATAGCAGCATGAAAAGCCCCCGTCTTAAATGGCAATAAACCACGACCACGAGAGCGTGTGCCTTCAGGGAACATCCATACCGATACATTACGTTGTTTGATCTTTTCAACGATCTGGCCAATGGTACCGACCGCTTTGCTGCGGTTGGCACGGTCAATCAAAATATTACCGGTGATCCAGTACAGCTGACCGAACAAAGGCATCCACACCAAGCTCTTTTTACCGACCGTCACGGTGCGTGGCATGATAGCGCCAGAGACAGTAAACAGATCGTAGTTATTTTGATGGTTTGCTATATATACGCTGGAGCCCACACCTTCAGCGCCATCAGCATAGCGAACTTCAAGTTTGATCCCTAAGATACGTGCCATTTTGCTAAATTGGCGGCCACAGGTATATACGTGTGTCGGATTACGAGGGCTTAATAGGCAATAGCCACAGCCAAATACAAACATGAGTACGGCAAAAAGTGCCATGGCAATCATGCGGAACAACAATATCATTGATATCTCCTCAGCGTACAAGCGTTCGCTAGTATACTTAGGCAACAGGAAATTACACCTTCTTTTCAGTATCAATCAGAAAAAACAAAGCCCTCATCACTGAGGGCTTTATGACTGTTCTAGTACGAGTCGCTAGGTGCGATGTATTACACCGTACACAATATTACTCATCGCTGGTATTGGCGTCAGGTGCTGAAATTTCCATCTCAGTCACGCGCTGCAAGCCACGCGGTAACATCGCACCACGACGACCACGCTCACCGCGGAAATTATCCAAATCCGATGGTTTCAAACCAAGCTTTCGCTTACCGGCATGCAGAGTGATGTGGCTATTGGCTGGCAAGATGATCATGTGTGCCACCATTTCCTCACGCGCTTTGGATCGAGCTGCTGGAATGTTGATGATCTTATTACCTTTACCCTTGCTAAGCTGTGGTAAATCTTTGACAGGGAACATCAACATGCGCCCTTCATTGGTGATCACCAATACATCATCGCTATCAAGATCTGTGACCGGTTGTGGCGGTAACACCAAAGCACTTTCAGGTACAGTAAGTAGCGCTTTACCATTACGGTTCTTCGATACCATGTCGCTGCCTTTACAGATGAAGCCGTAGCCCGCATCTGAACTCATCAGCCACATTTGCTCATCTTCAGACATCAGCACTTGGCGTACATGGCTGCCCGCCGTCAAGTTCAAGCGACCGGTAATTGGCTCCCCCTGACTACGTGCCGATGGTAATGAGTGCGACTCAAGCGCATAGCTACGCCCGTCAGTCCCTAAGAAGACAGCTGGTTGGTTACTCTTACCTCGCGCGTGCGCTAAGTAATTATCACCCGATTTATAGCTCAGCGTTGATGGGTCAACATCATGGCCTTTGGCATGACGGATCCAACCTTTATCTGACAGTACCACTGTGATAATTTCACTAGGGATCAAATCACGCTCTGTCAGTGCTTTCGCTTCTTCACGCTCAACCAAAGGTGAACGGCGATCATCGCCATATTTTTCAGCATCGGCAATGAGCTCTTTTTTGATCAAGGTGTTTAAGCGACGCTCAGAACCCAGTAGTTTTTCTAGGTAATCACGCTCTTTGGCTAACTCATCTTGCTCTGCACGGATTTTGATTTCTTCTAACTTCGCCAATTGACGCAGTTTGATTTCCAAAATCGCATCCGCTTGAATCGCGCTTAAATCAAAACGCGACATCAATTCAGCTTTAGGGTTCTCTTCAGTGCGGATAATCTCAATCACTTCATCAATGTTGAGGTAAGCCGCAAGTAAACCTTCAAGAATATGAAGACGAGCCAACACTTTGTCTAAACGGTATTGCAGACGACGACGCACGGTTGAGCGACGGAATTCAAGCCACTCGCCAAGGATTGTTACCAACCCTTTGACCTGTGGACGTCCATCAAGACCCAGCATGTTCAAGTTCACACGGAAGCTTTTCTCAAGATCGGTCGAGGCAAACAGGTGATTCATCAACTGATCGCAATCAATGCGGTTAGAGCGCGGTACAATCACGATACGCGTTGGGTTTTCATGATCAGACTCATCACGTAAGTCTTCAACCATCGGCAACTTTTTAGCGCGCATCTGATTGGCGATTTGCTCAAGCAATTTCGCACCAGAGGTTTGATGTGGCAAGGCAGTGATGACAATCTCACTGTTTTCTTTATGCCAGATCGCACGCATTTTGATACTGCCTTTACCCGTGCGGTATAGCTTACTCAAATCGCTCTTAGGCGTAATAATTTCCGCTTCAGTTGGGTAATCAGGGCCTTGAACAAAGCCCATTAGCTCATCAAGTTCAGCTTTCGGGTGATCAATCAAATGCACCACAGCATTCGCCACTTCGCGGGCATTATGCGGTGGAATATCGGTTGCCATACCCACGGCAATACCGGTTACACCATTCAATAGAATATGAGGCAAACGTGCTGGCAGCATTTTTGGTTCGTTCATGGTGCCATCAAAGTTTGGCACCCAATCTGCCGTACCTTGGCCTAGCTCTGCCAGCAGTACTTCAGAAAAACGCGATAAGCGCGATTCGGTATAACGCATTGCAGCGAAAGATTTCGGATCATCCGGCGCACCCCAGTTACCTTGGCCGTCTACTAGCGGGTAACGGTATGAGAATGGCTGGGCCATTAATACCATCGCTTCGTAACATGCCGAGTCACCATGCGGGTGGTACTTACCTAATACATCACCGACGGTACGCGCCGATTTTTTGTATTTAGCGGTGGCCGATAAACCCAGCTCTGACATCGCGTAAATAATACGGCGCTGTACAGGCTTAAGGCCATCACCTATGAAAGGTAAAGCACGATCCATGATTACGTACATGGAATAATTGAGGTAAGCGTCTTCGGTAAACTTCCTTAGCGGAAGCTGTTCAACGCCGTCCATTGAGACATCAGTCATCGTCGGTAATCCGTTTCAATCTTACTTTGAAGGCTGGTAAGCACTATGCCACCAGCCTCCATCATTCGTTATTGGGGTAACCCCACCTGAACGTAACGCTCGCCGTTACACTTCAGCCATATCGCCTTTGTCTTGCAACCAGTGACGACGGTCTTCTGCACGTTTTTTACCTAGCAGCATGTCCATCATCTCGTTGGTTTGGCTGTCATCATCTATCGTGAGTTGCACCAAGCGACGCGTATTTGGATCCATGGTGGTTTCACGCAGCTGGAGTGGGTTCATTTCACCCAAACCTTTAAATCGCTGTACGTTCACCTTGCCTCGTTTGCTGCTCAGACGCTCTAGAATGCCGTTCTTCTCGCCTTCATCAAGGGCGTAATACACTTCCTTGCCTAAATCGATACGGTACAGTGGCGGCATTGCGATGAAGACATGGCCTGCTCGTACTAGCGCTTCAAAGTGCTTCATGAACAAAGCACACAGCAAGGTCGCGATGTGAAGACCATCGGAGTCCGCATCGGCAAGGACACAGATCTTACCGTAACGCAGGCCGCTCAAATCATCGCTGTCAGGGTCGATACCCAAAGCCACAGAGATATCATGAACCTCTTGCGACGCTAATACTTGGTCAGCAGAGACTTCCCAGGTATTCAGAATTTTACCACGCAGCGGCATGATCGCTTGGAACATACGATCACGTGCTTGTTTGGCAGAACCACCCGCCGAGTCCCCTTCCACTAAGAAGAGTTCGGTGCGGTTTAAATCTTGTTGCGAACAGTCGGCCAGTTTCCCCGGCAGTGCTGGGCCAGAAGCCACTTTTTTACGCACGACTTTCTTGCTGGCACGCATACGGCGGTGGGCATTGGCAATACACACTTCCGCTAGTTGTTCTGCAAGTTGCGGACGCTCATTCAGCCAGAGGCTGAAGGCATCTTTAACCACACCCGATACAAACGCCGCACATTGGCGTGACGACAAGCGTTCTTTGGTTTGACCGGCAAACTGGGGATCTTGCATTTTCACCGACAGCACGTAAGCACAGCGCTCCCAGATATCATCGGCGGTTAACTTCACCCCACGCGGTAGCAAGTTACGGAATTCACAGAACTCACGCATCGCATCAAGCAAGCCTTGGCGTAAGCCATTCACATGCGTACCGCCTTGTGCGGTAGGAATGAGGTTAACGTAACTTTCAGTGATCAGCTCACCACCTTCAGGCAACCATAACAGCGCCCAGTCAGCCGCTTCCGTTTGTGCACTGAACACACCAGTAAACGGCTCTTCAGGCAATAAGGTATAACCCTTTACGCCTTCGGCTAGGTAGTCTTTCAAGCCATCTTCATAACACCAACGAATGGTTTCATCGGTGTTTTTGTCGGTAAACACAATCTCTAAACCAGGGCAAAGTACCGCTTTGGCTTTTAAATTGTTTTTCAAACGAGTGGCTGAGAATTTAGGACTATCAAAGTAGCTCACATCAGGCCAGAAATGTACACGGGTACCTTTGGCACGGCGGCCACAAGTTCCTATCACTTCAAGTTCTGATACTTTATCGCCATTTTCAAAGGCAATTTGATACACCTGTCCATCACGCTTAACCGTGACTTCCACGCGCTTTGATAGGGCGTTCACTACCGAGATACCCACCCCGTGCAAACCACCTGAGAACTGATAGTTCTTGCCCGAGAATTTACCACCGGCATGGAGCTTACAGAGGATTAACTCAACCCCTGACACCCCTTCTTCAGGGTGAATATCGACAGGCATACCACGCCCATCATCGGTAACTTCTAAGGATTGGTCCGCATGGAGAATGACTTCAACTTTGCGGGCATGGCCGGCTAATGCTTCATCGACACTGTTATCGATCACCTCTTGACCTAAGTGGTTAGGGCGTACCGTATCAGTGTACATGCCGGGACGGCGGCGTACTGGCTCAAGGCCATTTAGAACCTCAATGGCTCCAGCGTTATAGCTTTGATCTGTCATATCACGGAAGTTTACGAGAAAATTTTGGCAACAATAGTCAGTAACCCCAGCTCAGTTGTCAAGCTGAGGTCGTTATAATCGGCTCAAAGGCCAAGAAATTGAATGATGTCGGCAGGAAAGCGTTCAAATCCGACGAAGCTATGATCTCCGTCAGCTTCAACCGTTTGTTTACAGTCGGCATATTTAGCGACAGCTTGGCGATAGTCGAGCACTTCATCGCCCTCTTGCTGGAGCAACCACAGTTGTTGGGGACGAGCAACGCGCGCGACATCCATTAAGCGTAGTTCATCCATATGATGAGGCGCTAAGTAATAGTGCTCATCAGTGTATGGATTTATTTGCTCACCTAAAAAGTCGGCCAGTAAATCATACGGTGTTACCGCAGGGTTCACTAGCACCGCAGGGAACTGGTAGCGATCATTCAACCAAGTTGAAATATAACCACCTAATGAACTGCCCACCAGCCCGATACGGAAGTCTGGCGCGAACGCTTGCACCGTATTATCAATGAACTCCGCCGCTTGGGCGGGGTAACACGGCATCTGCGGGATCTCAACCCGAATATCGGGACGATATTGGCGACAATAATCCAGCATTTGCTGTGCTTTCAATGACTTTGGCGAGCTATTAAAACCATGAATATATAGTAACAACGGCTTTTTTTGTGGTGTTTCCATCATTAGTACCCTGCGGCATCGAATTGTGGCGCAAACTGTGGCCCTTGCACACGAGACACCTGTGTATGGATATCACCGTTATTATAAAGCTCTAAATAACGCCAACCTGGGTTGACTTGGTCAAGCGCAAAGTCATTCGAATCAGGCAAGAATTGAATGCATGTTGACGGTGTCGCAAGCACTCGAACATTACGGTACATACGATCAAGTTCTTGATGAATATGACCACACAACACCGCTTTCACTTGTGGGTACTGATCCAGTACATACCACAGCGCTTCGTTATTATGTAATTGATGTTGATCCAGCCAGTAACTTCCCGCTTCTAACGGGTGGTGGTGCAATAATACCAAGGCATGACGCTCTGGGTGGGCACTTAATGCACTGTCTAGCATTTCAAGTTGTGCCGAACTCAAGGCGCCATGTGGTACACCTGGTACTTGGCTATCGAGTAAAATAACTTGCCAATGATCGCCCGCAAGCACTTGCTCACAAGGTTTTATCTGCGGTGATGGCAACACGGAACGCATGGTCGGTTGGTAATCATGATTACCTGGAAGCCAAAAACAAGGTTGTTTCCAACGGCTAATGCCGTCAGCAAAGCGCTGATAGGAGTTTTCACTGTGATCTTGGGATATGTCTCCCGTGGCTACAATCGCATCAAATGGGCGCGCAGCACCGTCTACAGCATCAAGCACTGCATGAAAACTTTTCTTTGTTTCTATGCCTAATAAGCTTCCTGATATGTCATCAAACAGATGCGTATCAGTAATTTGAAGCAAGACAACCTTATCTGGACCTTGCTGAGGCAACGTATACGTCTGCAAAATCGTTTAAATCCTGTAATGTCTCAATGTATGTACGGGTAACCACGAGAGGGGCTACCACTCATTGTCCCAATCTGATTTTTTATGGTAGTTACCAATAGAATATCAACAAACTGACTGTTTGCTGATGCCGTTTTTCAGGCAATAAGCTAACCAATCCCCAAGAAAGCGGTTAACTTGATGTTTTTCATCTTGTTGGTGCATTCGCATATTGGGGTAATCATACCTTGGCTTCAAGCGAGAAATCTGCTGCGCCGAACACACTTCTGCTACTCGTGCATCGTGGTATAAGCGAATAATCAGGTGCGGATGCATATAAGTTGGGAGTGATGCTTCGTCTTGCTGGAGCAGTTCGATCACCGTGGTATAGCGCGTCGACTCAGTAATGGTTATCGAATATTCATGACCCAAAACTTGATACGCACAGCTCTCTCCTACCTCATCAGATTTTGGTAGTAATGGAAGCAGCTTCGCATAGTTGGTTTCATACAAACGCATGATACCCGCGAGATCGACGGTATAGCGGTTTTTCAAACTTAATCCTTGCACCATTGGCGTTGAAGACGTAAATAATTCAGCTGCAACCATTGTAGCGCAATGATAGAAGCTGCATTTTCTATTTTACCAGATTCTACCCACTGATAGGCTTGTTCTCGCGAAACAACATGCACACGAATATCTTCACCTTCTTCAGGTAAGCCATGAATCCCCTCTGCGAGCTGGCTTTCAACACGGCCCACAAACACATCAAGGGTTTCAGAGCAGCCACCAGAACTGGCGAGGTAGCGGGTGATTTTTTCCACCTCATGCACATCGATACCCGCTTCTTCTTGTGCTTCGCGACGAGCAACCTCTTCTGAGATTTCATTCTCTTCGATCATGCCAGCCACCATTTCAAGTTGCCATGGTTCACAATCAGCGGCTAACGCACCAATCCGGAACTGTTCGACAAGTACAACCTGATCGTGTTTCGGATCATACGGCAGTAACACCGCAGCATGACCGCGTTCAAACATTTCACGATTAAGTTCACCACTCCAACCGCCAGAAAAAAGCTTATGCTTGAAGGTGTAAGACACCATTTTGAAGAAGCCCTGATAAAGCGGCTTTGTTGACAAAATTTCGACATCATCCTTGGTATACACTACCTGCGCTGACACTGTGGTGGAATCTTTGCTCATGTTTGTGTTCTCCTTTAGCACTATTTTTCCACTCAAGTTGAATATCAGCAATGATTTTATTCAACATTTTTGATAATTATTGTGATTTTATTTAAGTCGTATAATTTTTTATATCGCTTACAATCTTATACAGTAAGATCAATGATGTGATTCAAGTTTACGAACCAGACTTCACACTAAAAAATGATTATAAGTAAAATAGCGAATTGATCAGTTTACTGTCAGTATTCTTTCGTTACACTGATCGCTTGCACTATTTTGACTGTCAGGACCAGGAAAGGCATCCATGAAAAAATTGCTCCCACTCTTTATGAGCGTAGCCCTAGGTAGCATCAGCCACTCAGTATTGGCCGATGACCTTGCCGAAATTTATCAACAAGCGAAACAAAATGATCCGCAACTATTAAAAGCGGCTGCGGACAAAGATGCGTCATTTGAAGCAATCAATTCATCGCGTAGTACTTTGCTGCCACAGATCAATCTGAATGCAGGTTACAATGCCACTGAGCTAGCAGATAATAATGCGTCAAACGACAACGGCTTTAACGCTGGTGTGACCCTTAGCCAATCTATTTACAACCGTGCTAGCTGGGTAAACCTAGACATTGCTGAGAAAAAAGCGCGCCAGAGCGATGCTTCGCTAGCCGCAACACAGCAAGGTTTGATCCTACGTGTTAGCCAAGCATATTTTGATGTGCTTAAAGCGATGGACGATCTTGAATTCGTTCGTGCTGAAAAAGCTGCCGTTGGCCGTCAGTTAGAACAAACCAAACAACGTTTTGAAGTGGGTCTTTCTGCGATCACTGACGTACATGATGCACAAGCACAGTACGATACCGTGCTTGCCGATGAAATCTTGAAAGAAAACGCGTTAACCAACAGCTATGAAGGTCTACGTGAGATCACAGGTCAAGAGCACACAGATCTAAACATTTTGGATACCGCTCGCTTCTCCGCTAGCCGTCCACAATCTAAAGTGCTGCAATTGATCCAAGACGCTGAAAAAGAAAACCTGTCGCTACTAACCGCGCGTATCTCACAAGATATCGCACGTGATAGCATTTCATTGGCTGAATCTGGTCACCTACCAACCCTCGGCTTTAATGCAGGTTACAACTACAACGAACTGGATCCAACATCTTCTGATAACGGTAAATTAACGGCGGGTATTCGCCTTGACCTACCTGTATACAGCGGTGGTAAAACAAGTTCTGAAGTAAAACAAGCGCAATTCTCGTACGTGTCAGCGAGTGAGCAACTGGAAGGTTCTTACCGCACTGTTGTTAAAGATGTTCGTGCATTCTATAACAACATCAACGCTTCTATCGGTGCACTTCGTGCTTACCAACAATCTGTCATTTCAGCGCAATCGGCACTGGAAGCAACAGAAGCTGGCTTTGAAGTGGGTACCCGTACTATCGTTGATGTACTAGATTCAACCCGTCGTCTATACGATGCAAACCGCCAATTAGCGAATGCACGTTACGACTACATTCTAAGCCAACTTCAGCTAAAACAAGCTGTTGGTTCGCTTAACGAGCAAGACGTTGCAGATATCAACGCTGGCTTGATCAAAACGAAGAAGTAATTCTGCGCTCATCGCTGTCAGGTTTCGGCAGCGATCATCAGATAAGAAAAAAGCGCCTATCGGCGCTTTTTTCTTATCCGCTGACCTCTTTAAGGCCAATCACCGATTAACCACGACCACCACGGATCGCTTCGATGATTTCAGTAGTAGAACAGCCATCTTCAAAGTTCAGCACCAAGACTTGACCACCCGCGGCAATCACTTCTTGGCCGCCTGCAATCTCTTCAGGTTTGTAATCGCCACCTTTCACTAATAGTGTTGGCAGGATTTCACTGATCAGACGCTGCGGGGTTTCTTCGGTAAAAGGCACCACCCAATCAACCGCACCTAAACCCGCCAGTACCGCCATGCGACGATCTTCAGGGTTCACTGGACGGCCAGGGCCTTTCAGCGCTTGTACCGATGAATCTGAGTTTACCGCCACAATCAGGCGATCGCCCAATTTTGCCGCTTCGTTCAAGTAAGCAACATGACCGGCATGAAGAATATCGAAACAGCCGTTAGTCATCACCACTTTCTCACCACGCGCACGCGCTGTGAGTACCGCTTGTTTTAGCTGATCTTCTGCAATCACGCCAAAGCCGCTATCTTGGCTGCCGTGAATAGCATCAGTCAACTCGATAGTCGATAGGGTTGATGTACCTAGCTTAGCAACCACAACACCTGCCGCTGCGTTCGCAAGCTTACATGCATCAGACAATGATTTCCCTGCGGCAAGCGATGATGCCAGCACAGAGATAACCGTATCGCCTGCACCTGTCACGTCGTACACTTCTTGTGCTTGGGTTGGCATGTGCAGTGGTTCTTGGCCACGTTGTAGCAAGGTCATACCGTGCTCACTGCGAGTAACCAATAACGCTTCAAAGTCGAATTGTTCCATTAAGGCAAAGCCTTTTTCAACAATATCGGCATCGCCATTGACTTTACCGACCACGGTTTCAAACTCAGACAAGTTTGGTGTCAGTAAGGTTGCACCACGGTAGCGTTCAAAATCAGCCCCTTTCGGGTCAATAAGAACAGGCACACCCGCTTTACGTGCCATTTGGATCATGGTTTGGACATGTTCCAATGCACCTTTTGCGTAATCCGACAAGATCACCGCTTTCACTTGCGACAGTGATTGCTCAAGGCGTGGCATGATCAAATCAGGGTCCACATCGTGGAAGCCTTCTTCGAAATCCAAACGGATCAACTGCTGACCGCGGCTCATCACGCGTAATTTGGTGATGGTTGGGTAATCTGGCAGCGAAACAAAGTCACAACGCACTTTTAGCGATGATAGCTTTTCCGTCAAGGCTTTCGCTGGCTCATCAATCCCGGTTAAACCCACTAAGCGAGCATGACCACCAAGGGCTGCAATGTTCATTGCGACGTTTGCTGCGCCACCTGGACGTTCTTCAATCTGATCAACTTTAACTACGGGTACTGGCGCTTCTGGCGATATACGCCCTGTTGGCCCATACCAGTAACGATCTAGCATGACATCACCAACAACGAGTACATCAGCTTGATCATAATCAGGAAGAGTCAATTTCATTTTTATCTCCGGGAAAGTGAAAACTGCGAAATAGTATCACAAAGCAAAAAAAGCAAACACTCACCCAGTGCTTACTGTTCATTAAATTATTCGGCTAACGTATCAATACTGTCGTTTTTAACCAAATACTGTTGCCAAACTTGGCGAACAACCGCCCGTTCGGCACTAAACTGCTGCTCATCAACGTAAGCGGATTGCCCCAATAAGTTTAAGCGATGAATCGCGTCACGCATGGCACAATACGCCGACTTAATGGCTGTCACTTGTTCTGGTGACATTTGATTATGCTCGGCCATCGTATCGAAGATCCGCACATTGTCAGACCAATGCGCTAACGCAGGGTTCTCATAAGCATGTTGTAAGACCAAGTATTGGGCAATAAATTCAATATCTGTGATGCCGCCTTCATCTTGCTTCAAATCAAATAGGCCCGCTTTTTTGCTACCAAGGTGATCACGCATCTTATGGCGCATCTCAATCACCTTTTGACGCAGTGCAACAGCGTCACGCTCTTGCATCAAAGTCTGTTGGCGCACTTGCGAAAAGCCTTGTTGTAATTGCGCATCACCATAAATTAAACGCGCCCTCACTAAGGCTTGGTGCTCCCACGTCCATGCCTCTTGCTGCTGGTACTCATCAAAGGCCTCTAAGGTACTCACCAATAAACCTGACGCCCCTGATGGTCGTAAGCGTACATCGACTTCGTATAACACCCCCGATGCGGTGCGGGTCGAAAATAGGTGCACAATCCGCTGCGCTAAACGCAAATAGAACTGACGCCCATCGATTTCTTTCTTACCCGTGGTGTTCACGTTTGCAGGACAATCATGCAGGAACACCAAGTCTAAATCTGACCCATAGCCGATTTCCCAGCCACCTACTTTGCCATAACCAATAACGCCAAAACCTTTACCATCACGCCCTTCAAGGTGGCTTGGTGCGCCATATTTCTCGACCATTTGCAGCCAAGCCTGATTGACCACCGCTTCCACGATGGCTTCGGCTAAATAGGTTAAGTGGTCACTCACTTTCATCAGCGGCAATGCGCCCGCGATATCGGCCGCAGCAATGCGTAACAGTTGCGCTTGCTTAAACTGACGAATCGCTTCCATCTGTTGCTCCATATCCTCTTCAGGGATACGAGCCAAGTACTCTCGCAATTCTTCACGGTACTGATGCAGCGGGGTTGGGTTATACAAATGCTGCGGATCAAGCAACTCATCCAGCAAAATCGGGTATTGCGCCAGCTGCTCGGCCACCATAGGACTGGCCGCACATAGGCGTACTAATTGGTCGAGTGCGGCAGGATGTTCACCGAGCAACTCCAAATACGTGGTCCGGGTGGCAATGCGAACAATCAACTTGGTCACTCGCCCTAACACTTGCGCTGCATCAGGACGATTGACGATGCGGCTCAATACACACGGCATCAGGGTCGCTAATACTTCACGTCCACGAGGCCCTAAGGTACGTTTCGCTAATTCAGCTTTCATCCCCAGTAAAGTACTGGTTTGCTGGGCGGGGTCGTGCACATCCAGCTCAGCAAAGATCGATAACAGTACCTCTTCATCTTTACTCATTGCCCACAACTCTTGGTATTGCGGACTCGCAACACAAGCGCTATCACTCTCATCTTCATCACTACCGACGATAGCATCAAACACCTGATGAACATCCGCCATGTGCTGCTCTGTACTGGTTAACAGCTGTTGCCAGTCCTCAAAGCCCATCGCAATCGCTAAGCGCACTTGATCAAGTGGCTTATCGGGTAAGGTTTGGGTTTGTTTATCATCAATGGCTTGCAGTAAGTTTTCGAGTTTACGTAAGAAACAGTAACCGCGTTCGAGATCATCAACTTGTTCAGGCGGTAAATAACCTTGGTGTTTAATCGCTTCCAGTGTTTCAAGTAACCCTCGACCACGTAAACTGGGTTCTCGACCGCCACGAATAAGCTGGAAAGATTGAGCAATAAACTCCACCTCCCGAATACCGCCTGCGCCCAATTTAATGTTGTTACTGAGCCCACGACGGCGGACTTCGCTGCTGATCATCGACTTCATGCGGCGCAAAGCTTGAATGGCGCTAAAATCGATATAACGGCGAAACACAAACGGACGCAACATCTGACGCAATTCTTGGTACTGGCTAAAACTTTCACGCCCCATCACCCGCGCTTTGATCATCGCGTAGCGTTCCCAATCTCGGCCTTGCTCTTGATAGTAATCTTCTAACGCTGCATAGCTCATTACCAACGGACCACTGTCGCCAAAGGGGCGCAAGCGCATATCCACTCGATAGCAAAAGCCATCAAAGGTTTGCTGATCTAACGCTTTGATTAAGCGCTGACCTAAACGGGTAAAAAATTGGGCATTGGCGATACTGCGGCGTCCGCCTTGGGTTTCCCCATTCTCAGGGTAAGTAAAAATCAGGTCGATATCCGATGAAAAGTTCAACTCGCCACCACCAAGCTTGCCCATCCCTAAGATCAGCATAGGTTGTGCTTCCCCCTCGGCATTGGTTGGCGTCCCCCACTCGCTGCAACATTGCTGATACAGCCAATGGTAGGCTTGCATGATCAAGGCTTCAGCGAGCATTGAAAGATGCTCCAAACTATCGAGTAACGTCGATTTCCCCATAAAGTCACGCCAAGCTATCCATACCATTTCTTGGCGACGAAAAGCGCGAAGTTCACGCATCAGTCCCGCTTCGTCACTCACAAGGCTTAACCGTTCAGCCAATTGCTCGCGGTAATCATTACAACGCGAACCCTCATCAAGATGTGTCGCAAGCCAAGGAAGTAAGCGACCATCACGCACCATAGCGGAACTAATAAAGTCGCTGAATCCAAGCGCTTGCATCAATTCTGATTTACGTGACTCAGGCCACTGTGCCAACGCATCAGGGTGGGCACTTTGCAGTTTTTCCCACGCTTTGACTGATGCGGCTTGCAAACGCTCGTTGTGATTCATGACTCGTCCTCGATCTGTTCCTTGATGAATGCTAAAGCAGTAACGCTTTAAAATACCACAGCTAGTCGCTGGGGATAAGACAACAAAACGCCCGCAATCGCGGGCGTTATATCAACGTATTTACATCCGCGCTGACATGCAATTACACATGGAACGCCTGAATTTTTTTCTCTAAATCTGCCGCTTGCTCTTGCATCACATCAGAGGTTTCTGACAATTCAGTCACCACAGTCACAGAGGCTTCTACGAGCTCACGGACGTTACTCAAATTCTGGCTCATCTCTTCCGCCACCGAGCTTTGTTGCTCTGCGGCTGAAGCGATGTGGAAATTCATATCGTTAATGTTCGTCACTTGCTCAACGATTTTATCCAACTCGCCACCCGCATTCGTGACCAACTCAACCCCTTCGGCGGCTTCCACCACGCTTTGCTCCATCAGCGATACCGCTTGTTGGGCACTGTTTTGCAGCTGAGTGATCATGTCTTGAATTTCCACGGTTGCCGTTTGGGTACGTTGGGCAAGGTTACGCACCTCATCAGCGACCACCGCAAAACCACGCCCTGCATCACCGGCGCGCGCGGCTTCAATGGCTGCATTCAATGCCAGTAAGTTGGTTTGTTCAGAAATACCTTGGATGGTCACGATCACGCTACTGATTTGTTCAACACGACTTTCAACCTGATTCACCGCACCCGCCGATTGGCTGATGTCTTGTGATAATTGGTTAATCGTGCCGATTGTTTCAGACACAAAACGCTGTCCCTGCTCTGCTTGTTCAGACGTCCCTTCGGTAGCGTTCGAAGCTTGACGTGCATTATCCGCCACGGTTTGCACCGTTGAGGTCATCTCGCTCATGGCTGACGCCAGCTGATCAATCTCAGCAAATTCTTCTTGCGAGGACTCTTTGGTCTCTATCATGCTGATCGACATCACTTCAGCCAACCCCGACAACTCGGAGGATGCTTCACGCTGATTACAAATGACATCACGCAGTTGGACGCGCGTTTGTTCCAGTTCACGCGCCAAATCGCCATACTCATCTTTGCATTCCATCACGATAGGCTGAGACAAATCGCGCTGTGCCAAACGTTTAATGCTGTCTGCTAGGTAATTAATTTGGCGAAGCATAATACTGGAGCCCCCCAATAGAATCACCATGAACGACACTATCATCAGACCGGTTTGCCACGCGACTTGGACTAAGTAATCGTTATAGTAGCTATCAGCCTCAGAAGATGGCTGCGATGCGACTAACACCCAATCCAAATTAGGCATAGTCACCGCATGTTCAAATCGTTCACCTTGGCCTAGAACAATATCCCCCGAGCCTTGGAGTTGTGATAAGTAACCCGATAGCGAACCGCCTTGGTCCAATTGACTACCCAGTTGATTGATGGAGCGCGCACTAGGGTGACCGAAAACAGCCCCTGTGTCACGCTCGACCAAGTACAAATAAGCGCCGTCGCCAAAGCTATTTTCTTGCGCGAGAATGGCGGTCTCAGCTAAATGTTTTCCATTATCACTTTGCGTTAACAAGGCGCTCAATAAAGCGACATTGGCATTGGCGACTTCTTTTGAACGGTCTTGCTGGATCTTAACGACACTTTGGTAAAACGTATTAGCGTCCCACAACTGCTTACCAATCAATAATACGGTACTGAATACCATCAGTAACACTAACTTAGGCACTAAACGGATATTAGTGATCCCTTTTTCCCATGGCTTAAAAACCAACGTTGCCATTCTCAATCTCCCTATTTAATAAGCTCGCGAAACCCGACTATTGATGCGTTATAATATTGTTCGCACAGACATTGCGCTGGGTATTCACTCAAGTGCCGTGATTATACTTTCACAAGCTAAATTCATTACGACCATATTATATGTCGGCAGCTCATAGGGAAAATTGAATGTCTAAAAAAGTCGATGTCATCAAACATGAACTTAATCCTATGAGTTTGATGTCACTGGTTTTATCGATTGTATCCTTAGCCATAGTCACCAGCTTAATTTTCATTCCTAAGACTGATAACGTTTATACCCTGCTATTTGGTATTGATACCTTCATTTGCCTGTTCTTTTGGTTTCAACTGCTTACTGATTTATTCAGAAGTAACCAAAAATGGGCCTATCTCAAAGTTCACTGGATTGACTTTGTTGCCAGCTTGCCCGTGATTGAACAAGTCCGTTTTGCTCGGGTTATTCAAATTTTCCGAGTAATGCGCTTAATCCGTTCAAGTAATCAGATCCTCCATTACATTCGCAGTAACCGCCGAGAAGCGACCGTGGCTTCCATTTTCTTGTTACTGACGTTGCTGGTTACTGTAGGTTCTGCACTGATGCTAATGATTGAAGGGGATATTCCTGAGTCTAATATTCATGATGCCAGTGATGCGCTATGGTGGGTGTTTGTCACGATTTCCACCGTCGGCTATGGCGACCACTACCCGGTGACCACACTGGGGAAAATATTGGCTGCTGCGATTATCGTTTGTGGGGTAGGCTTATTCGGTATGGTGGCAGGCTTAGTCAGCTCTATGATTTCCGACCCAGGCAAGCTTAAACATGAAAAAGAGCAAGAGCGCCTGCACCAACAAGAGTGGCAACAAATGTTAGCGATGCAGCAACAGCTACTGCAACGTTTAGATCACCTGGAAGAGCACATGACCGCGGATCGAGTAAGAGACCAAGAAACGACAATTAACGCCACGCCACCAGCCACTAAATAACGCTAACCACATAAACAAAAACGCCGCCAATGTCATGACACTGGCGGCGTTTTTATCAATTAAAGCAGTATAGCGCTATGGCCAATATGGCGATAACTCGATGCCGATCTGGCGTGTTTGGTCCATCGCATGCAGCAGTGATTCCTCACGACGCTCCAACCATTTTTCCATTTGCACTAAGTCGTCATCTTGGTGTTCAGCCAATAATGAGCGGATCGGTTCAAGCTGGCGCAGATCTTCAATACCGCGTAACAGATCAAGCCAAGGCATTCTAAAGCCAGCACGCTTGTCTTCATCATATAAGTGAGCAAAGCATAGCCCGCTCATCAAGTTACGGATCAATCGAGGTTGTTGATCGCAGTATTCAACGCGATCAAGCTGGCGCTCAGCAGGGAAAACATCCTGCAACTCTTGCCAAGAACGCGCTAACGTTGCATCAGCATAGGGCTTCACGCTGCCTGCAAGCTTAGTGCGCCCTTTATCATCCAAAAACGGCTGCCAGCCTCGGCTTAAAATCCAACGGCTTAAATCGAGCAATAGATTGCAGTAACGCGACGATTGCATCAGTGCCAGCATCGCCTCTTCATCAGGCAAAGCTTCTTGACGTTCATGCAGTTGCTTCACTAGCACTTTTTGGGCGTTCAGCTTGCGCAGCATATAAGCTTTGTCTGCTAATAGCTGTTCAATGCTTGCCGCTTCATCTAGCCATTCTAACTCGCCTTCAAGCCATTGCAGTTCTTGGCGTAATAACGCGCTCGCACGACGAGGGATCATGCCGCCAAACAGAACAAAAACCTGGCGAATTAAACCCAACGCCTGCTTAATTTGAATTAAAGCATTGGCATCTTGGCGCTCGGCATAAATTTGCTCATGGCGATGCCAGTGATCTAGCGCATGCTCTAAAGTGCGTACAAATACCGTTTCAACCGATTCATCAGCACGTAATGGCATGAAATCCAGCGTGGTGATTTCATCTCCCTGATAGCCTGACGCTAAGCGATAACCTCGTGCTGCTTTGCTCAAGCTCCCCAAACGCATACCGCCTTCGGTACAAAGCTCACGTGCTAGCGTAAACAAGGCATCGGTTTGACCTGATTTCAGCTCAAGCTCAACTTCACAAATGGGATCGGTTAAGCCGTTTGTGCTCACCTCACCTTGGTCGAAAGCTAGCTCGATTTGACTGCCGTCAGGCATTGCAATTAGCCATTGCTGACGTTCAAAATCAGTCGAAAAAAGCGGCTGAAGCTGTTGCTGTACATCAGCAACCACAAAAGACTCAGGCCATGCATCAGCGGGATGCAGACTAAGGTCAGGATCAGTGCCATTGGTTTCAGCGTTGTATTCTGGGCGTTGGTGCAAACCTGCAACCACACGTCCTGCTGTCTTCAATGTCTGGACAAAAACATCATCAAAACGACGGACCCGAAGGCCAATATCGTGCTGGCGAAGAATTTGGTCTGGGGTGTCGAAGTAAATGTTCCCTAACATTCGACTACTTTGTTGCAGAATTTTCGCTTGTGATATTTTGCTCAACAATTGACTCGAAAATTCTGGTGAGACGAAAAACTTCAGTTCTATCTCGGTTTCCATATGGGTACCTATAAACAGTGGCAAACCAAGGATATTTCCTTATCCGCTCGGGGGCAAGTGAGAAATATCAACAAAACCTTGATCAAAATGGGTTCCCCTGCAGAAACTTATACGTTACCATTCGCGCCTCTGTGACCATCGCTCAAGATTTAGCCATATCGTAGGCACTCTTTAGGTTGATCGGCTATGCCAGTAAATACAATTATGGGGCTCTTTGCTAAATCCCCAATCAAACCACTGCAACGTCACGTTACTCGTGTAAATGAATGTTGCGAACTGCTTGTTCCATTCTTCGAAGCATGTAATGCAGGAGACTGGAAAAAGGCATCGATTATACGTGAGCAAATCTCGCAGCTTGAAAAAGATGCGGATGTGCTTAAGCGTGAAATCCGCCTTAAGCTTCCTCGTGGGCTTTTCATGCCAGTAGATCGTACTGATATGTTAGGTCTTCTAACCCAACAAGATAAGCTTGCTAACTTATCCAAAGATATCGCTGGTCGTGTCTTAGGTCGTGAGTTACAAGTTCCTTCTACAATGTACCCTGACTTTCTCGCGTACGTTCAACGTTGTCTTGACGCTGCTGAACAAGCACGTCGTGTGATCAACGAACTGGACGAACTGCTTGAAACAGGTTTCAAAGGCAGAGAAGTGACTTTAGTTGCGGAAATGATTAATCAGCTTGATGTTATTGAAGATGACACCGACAGCATGCAGATCAAATTACGACAACAACTAATGACCATCGAAGACCAATACAGTCCGGTGGATATCATGTTCCTGTATAAAATTCTCGAGTGGGTTGGCGGCATCGCTGATCAGGCACAACGTGTCGGCTCGCGACTAGAAATCATGCTATCGCGTTCATAAGCGAAGAGAATTAACAAAAACAAGGTTTTACAATGGAAATCCTGGCTAATTACGGCACCATTCTTATTTTGGTGGCGGCTATCTTTGGTTTTATGATGGCGATCGGTATTGGTGCAAATGATGTAGCCAATGCAATGGGTACATCAGTTGGTTCAAAAGCACTTACTGTTAAACAAGCGATCATTATTGCAATGATCTTCGAGTTTGCTGGTGCATATTTGGCTGGCGGTGAAGTTACCGATACGATTCGTAAAGGGGTTATCGAGACTTCTCTCTACGCTCACCAACCTGAAGTGCTGGTATACGGCATGATGTCAGCGCTACTTGCTGCTGGTACATGGCTACTGCTAGCGTCTTACATGGGTTGGCCGGTATCAACCACTCACTCAATCATCGGTGCTATCATCGGTTTTGCGTGTGTGTCTGTGGGTACTGAAGCTGTAGACTGGAGCTCTGTACAAGGTATTGTAGGTAGTTGGTTGATCACACCATTGATCTCAGGCCTATTCGCTTACATGATTTTCATCAGTGCTCAGCGTTTAATCTTTGATACCGATAACCCACTTGTAAACGCTAAACGTTTTGTACCTGTTTACATGTTTATCACTGCGCTTGTTATCGCTTTGGTAACCATTAAAAAAGGTCTTAAACACGTTGGCCTTCACCTTTCAAGTGGTGAAGCATGGGTAGCTTCTATTGCCGTTTCAGCTGTCGTTATGTTTTTAGGCTATGTTTACATTGGCCGTAAATATACCGACGATGGTAGTTCAGTTGACAGCAACGGCTATGCCGGCGTTGAACGTGTATTCAGCCTACTAATGGTTGTAACCGCTTGTGCGATGGCGTTTGCACACGGCTCAAACGACGTAGCTAATGCGATTGGTCCACTGTCTGCTGTTGTTTCCACCGTGGAGCATATGGGCGAAATTACAACGAAAAGTCAGATTGCGTGGTGGATCCTTCCACTGGGCGGTATTGGTATCGTTGTCGGCCTTGCGACCATGGGCCACAAAGTAATGGCGACTGTTGGTACAGGTATTACTGAACTAACACCAAGCCGTGGCTTTGCCGCTCAGCTAGCAACAGCGTCAACCGTTGTACTGGCTTCTGGTACTGGCCTACCAATCTCAACCACACAAACGCTTGTTGGTGCGGTATTGGGTGTTGGTTTTGCGCGTGGTATCGCGGCACTGAACCTAGGTGTTGTACGTAATATCGTAGCATCTTGGGTTATTACACTCCCAGCAGGGGCATTGCTTGCAGTCATTTTCTTCTACGGAATGCAAGCCATCTTCGGTTAATTAGTGGCACAGGTTCAAAAGAGGGAGGCTTTGCCTCCCTCTTTTCTTGCACCTTGCGCGTAAAATTTTTAGTATCTGACCCCATACCGTGTTCAGGCTCCTCAAGGATCAAATCGTGAAGCAACTAATCAGCTTATTTTTACTCGCTTGCGCTGTGCTGACAGCACCCGCGCATGCTGAACAAGTACGTTATATCTCTGACGACTTGTTTACTTACATGCACAAAGGCCCAAGCACACAATTCCGTATTATCGGTAGTGTGAATGCAGGCACTAAGGTTTCACTACTTGAGACCAACAAAGAAACAGGTTACAGCCGTGTAACCGATAGCCGTGGCCGTACTGGCTGGGTTAGCAGCAAATTCATTTCACGCCAAGTTGGCTTGAAAGACCGAGTACCTGCCCTAGAGAAAGAGCTAACGAAAGTGAAAGCCGCTCTAGCAGAAGCAGTGAAATCAAGCGACGAGCAAAATGCGGGCTTGAAAAACTCACTGAAATTACGCAACAACCAGATCACTGAGCTTGAAGCACAAAATACCAACCTGAACGATCAGCTTACAACCTCTCAGGCTGAAATCCGTGAGCTTCGCGCTAAGATCGATACCCAGAAAGATGACCTGCTCATGCGCTGGTTCACTTACGGCGGTATGGTGGCTGGTGTAGGTCTACTACTTGGTTTAGTGCTCCCACATTTAATCCCACGTCGTCGTAAGAGCAATAACGGCTGGGCATAATGCTGATGTACTTGCAGCAGCCATCATGCTGAGAGCAAGCAATGAAAAAGGGTAGCCACATTGGCTACCCTTTTTGTTTATGCCGTCTCGCTTTCAGTTAAAACGCCGCACACCAACGAGGCATTACCATTCTGATAACGCGGGCATGGCGATGCGGTAGTTTTCAAAATCAAACACAATCTGACGCGGCTCGATACTGCGCAGGGTCACCCCTGGCGCAATGGCGTCACCTTCAAAGATCTCTCGTCCATTCACTTTGACCCAGCGGCTCTGCGCGTTGGAGGAATAGATGTGCGCTTGTAAATTCATGGTCGGTAGACGTTGCTGCACGCTTGCTGGTAAATCCCCAATTGCCATAACAGCATTGGCGGCACGATCAGCTGAAGTACTGCCCTTAGTATTAGACGCAGCGCCATTCGGTGTCACCGCCTGCTGACTCTGGACATCAAAATCAGCACTGTCTTCCACACTGCCTGTCGTACTGTCTGTTGCGGCTATGGCTGATTGCAGTTGGCTGGCCAGTTCAGGGGATAAACCCGATAAGTCGAGCTTATCTAAATTCCAGCTATCATCTTGTCTACTCAACGGCTTCGCCGAGATCACCTTAGGCTCACTTGGCACAGTATTCACCTCAAACTCCTCTGCCGCATTTACTGTGTTATTGGTAACCAGAGCTCGCGATTGATCCCAATTGGCCTCAGGCAAAGCTTCGGTGATCAACTCGGGATATGGCAAGAAACTCACCTCGGGCAAGACATCATGCTGTGTATGCAGGCGCTTAGCCATAGCGCTCGCTTCCCGCACTTTGCTCGCCTGCTGAATACTATCAGTCAGTTCCAGCGTTGCTGTGCGAGTATCCGTAGTATGGGCCGTTGCGCTATGCTGTGCGATTCTAAGTGCAGTGGTGTTTAAGTAAGGCTGTAACAGCGTATAGCCAACAACGGCAACCACGGGCAAAGCAAACAGAGCAATACTGCTCCAACCACGACCAGCCGCAGGCGTAGCTTGCTGTTGCGCATAAGTTGGCCTAGTCAACGTGGATTGTGTTTGGTAATTTTGTTCTGATTGCGCAATGGCGCTAAATAATTTCGACATTAGCTTTCCCTCGGCTGTAGTGTCGGCCCAGGTAAATCCAAAGCGGCATCAAGTACCATCAATGTTTTTGGCCCTGCGATGCCATCAGCAGATAAGTTTTGCGACTGCTGAAAACGGCGTAATTTATCAAGCACACTTTGATCGAAGCGATTATGCGATGTCATCGGCTCACCCAGTAAGGTGCTAAGTTGTTGATTCAACCATTCCACGCGTTCGCCACGCTGACCAAATCGAATACTGGTTTTGTCGCCAAGCGGTGGACGCCACAGTAAGGTGTAATCCCCCAGCCAATGGCGCTCAAACCAAGCATGACTCACCGCTAAACGCTGCCCGCCGACCAACAACTCAACCTGCTCACGAGAATAACGATAGAGCACCGCGAAATAATCACCGTACTCCTCACTGTGCATTTTCATCAATGCAGGGCGATTAATCAGCGCCAGTCCACTAATGGTAGCGCCACTGTCTGCTGAACTATCTGTGTAGCAAGACAGGTACAAACGTTGGCTGGTCGTACAGTTTGCTTGGCTCAGCGAAGTATCGTATCCCCATAGTCGATATAACGTCTGCATGGCATCACGATCACTGCGACTCTGCGCAATCGCTTGTGCTAGCAATACCGCTTCTGATTGAATATTCGGCCTTACTTGAGGCTCAATCTCTGATGGGCGTTGTGCTGCGCGCGAGACAGACTCCACTGGCGACTCCAGTGCGACCTCTTCACCACTCAACCAAGCTTGCTGCTGAGCAAACCAATAGCCACCAAGTGCCACTGCGATACCCAAGGTTAAGGCCGTTAAGTGCTGCATCACCGAATTGGGCGCATAGGCCGTCGACTCTCGCCCCGTTGCTCCCACAGCAAGAGTGCTTGGCTGATGCCAACTCAAGACTTCATCGCAAGCCTGACTCATCAAAGCTTTAGAGACTTGATGGGTGCTTTGCTGATAGGCCAATTGCATCGCTTTATCACACACCAGATTAATCAAGCGCGGGATCCCTTGAGTGCGCTTAGCAATAACAGCTGTGGCGTGATCATCAAATACAGCAAACAAACAATTCACCGCACGTAGGCGGTATTGCACGTATTCACTTACTTCTTGCCCTGTTAAGGCTAAGAGGTGGTAACGAGAAGTAATTCGTTGGGCTAGCTGACGCAGGCGATCTTGCTGCAACAGTTGTTGTAATTCTGGCTGGCCAATCAATACGACCTTTAACAGCTTACGACTTTCTGTTTCAAGGTTGGTCAATAGACGCAACTGTTCGAGCACATCAGGCATCAGGTGCTGCGCTTCGTCAATCAATAGCAGTGTTTGACGGCCTTCACTGTGGTTGCTCAATAAATGCTGATAGATGGTATCCATCAGTTTTTTGTAGCTGGCGGTTTCAGGGTAGCTCAACCCAAGTTCATCACAAATAGACGCCAATAGCTCTTGCGCTGACAAGGCTGGATTTAAAATCACCGCCACTTGCGTATCTTGGGTTAGACGAGCAATCAAGGCGCGTAAGACGGTCGTTTTCCCTGTACCGACTTCACCGGTTAATAAACCAAACCCACCGCCGTCAGTTAAACCATTGAGCAAATGTGTAAGCGCTTCTCGGTGCCGATCACTCAAATAGAGAAATCGAGCGCTAGGCACAATTGAGAATGGTGCCTCAGTTATACCGAAAAAATCCTTATACATGCTTTATACTCTGATACCGATGGAAAAATGATTCTATAACGATAAAACGCATAGTTACATGATAGGAGCTAGATTTGCAGACATATCTTGTTGGAGGTGCGGTACGTGACGCACTTCTCGGTCTCGCCGTCAAAGACAAAGACTGGGTCGTGGTTGGGGCAACCCCAGAACAAATGATTGCCCAAGGCTATAGCCAAGTCGGCAGTGATTTCCCTGTTTTTTTGCACCCACAAAGCAAACAAGAATATGCGTTAGCACGTACTGAACGTAAATCAGGCATGGGCTACACAGGTTTCGTTTGCCATGCAGCACCAGATGTCACGCTAGAAGAGGACTTAATGCGCCGTGATTTGACGATCAACGCTATTGCGCAAGCCGATGATGGTAGCCTGATCGACCCATACAACGGCCAAGCCGATCTTGAAAACAAATGGCTACGTCATGTATCACCAGCCTTTGTTGAAGACCCCCTACGCGTACTACGTGTGGCTCGCTTTGCTGCCCGCTTTTCACACCTGGGTTTTCATGTGGCCCCTGAAACGATGGCCTTGATGCAAGAGATGGTGATCAAGGGGGAGCTCAGTGCATTAACACCAGAGCGCGTCTGGAAAGAGTGGGAAAAATCGCTCGGCTACGCCAACCCAGAAGTCTTCCTAACGGTATTACGCCAATGTGGTGCACTGCGTGTCATCATGCCCGAGATTGATGCGCTGTTTGGCGTGCCTCAACCAGAACAGTGGCACCCTGAAATTGACTGTGGCATTCACACGCTGCTCGTCGCGAAGCAGGCCGCTTTGCTCAGCGACAGCCCTATTATTCGATTTTGTGCCCAAGTCCACGACTTAGGCAAAGCGCTGACGCCAGAAAGCGAGTGGCCAAGCCACAAAATGCATTGTCATACAGGCCTCAAAGCCATCAAGCAGCTATGCCAACGCTTACGTGTGCCGAACGATTACCGTGATACCGCGCTCATGGTGTGCGCGCAACATACGAAGATCCACCGGGCTGCAGAAATGCGCTCTGAGACCTTCATCAAAATTTTCGATCAGATGGATGCATGGCGTAAGCCTGAACGTATTGAGCAGCTTGGCCTTTGTTGTCGGGCTGACATTCGTGGTCGTACTGGCTTTGAAAACGATGCCTACCCGCAAGCCGATTTGCTAATGCAATGCTTTGAGGCCGCTGTTGCTGTGGCAGTAAAGCCGATAGTGGAGGCTGGATTCAAAGGTAAAGACATCAAAGAGCAATTAGCTATTCAACGCAGCCAAGCGGTTAACGTCGTGCTAACTCAATACCGCCAAGCCGCGAACTAAATTCCTGAGATAAAAAAGGCTCAAACCTACATAGGTTTGAGCCTTTTTCGTGTTTCTGTACTGGTTTAAACCAATTACGCTGCGTTACTGCATCAGCAAAAACGCAAACAAGCCAACACCCAGCAATAGACGGTAAATCACGAACGGTAACATACCCAAGCGTGTAACGAGCTTCAGGAACACGTGAATACAGGCGTATGCACTCACAAACGATACCGCCAAACCAATCCCTAAGCCGCTCACGTCAATAGGCGCGCCACTGGTCACGAGCTTCAAAGTCAAGTAGCTCCCCGCCAGAAGAATGATCGGAATCGACATCAAGAACGAGAAACGTGCAGCCGCTTCGCGCGTAAAGCCTAAATGCAGTGCCGCAGTCATGGTCGCACCAGAGCGCGAAGTACCAGGAATGATCGCTGCCGCCTGCGCTAAGCCAATGAACAAGGCTTGTTTCCAACTGGTTTGCTCTTCACTAACTTGCTGAGTCGCACGTTTATCCACCCACCAAAGTAGCAGACCAAAAATAATGGTGGTACAAGCGATCACCCATGCTGAGCGCAGGTAAAGCTCGATAAAGTCTTTCATCAATAAACCAAAGATACAGGCAGGGATCGTTGCTAATGCAATCATCCACGCCAGCTTTGATTCTGCGCTATGCTGGCGTTTAAAGATCGACCCCACCCACGCTGATAGCAAAGACACCACTTCTTTACGGAAGTACAAAACAACAGCCGCTAAAGTACCAACGTGCACGGCAACATCAAAGGCCAAACCTTGATCATCCCAGCCTAAAACTTGAGACGGTAAAATTAAATGTGCCGAGCTCGAAATCGGCAAAAACTCGGTTAGGCCCTGAATAAGCGCTAACACAAAAGCTTCAAAGTGACTCATGAGATTCCTCAAAAACAACATCGACAGGCCATAATGCCTGCTCAGTTCCAAATTCATTCCACAACTGTGCCACGGTGCGATCCTCCCCTGGTATGATCAACTCAGGGGCAATCTCAGCCATTGGCCATAGAACAAAAGCAAATTTATAGATATCTGCACGGGGCAGCATCGGTGACGTATTTTGCTGCACATCGCCATAGAGCAAAATATCTAAATCTAACGTTCGGCTCTGATTCTTTTTCGCATCAGGTGCACGACCATAGTCCAGCTCAAGCTGCTTTAGTGTTTGCTGCAATACCGACAACGATAACGAAGTCTCTAACGCCACCACACAATTATAAAAATTTGGCCCACTAAACCCAACTGGTTCAGCTTCAAAAATACGGGACACTTCAAAGTGTACGCCTAACTTTTTCAGCTCAGTCATCGCCACCTGAATATGGTATTCACGCTCGATATTGGAACCTAGGCTGATAAAGGTGCGTATCACTTTTCGCCTCGCTCAATTTGTACACCCACGCCGCCAGCATTGGCTACCGCAGTTGGTTTGGTCACACGAACACGTAACCAAGGTACACCAAATTGTGTCATCAGCAGCGTAGCTACTTCTTCAGCCACACGCTCTACTAACAGAAAACGACCGTTCTGAATGTGGCTGGTAACGGCTTCGCTGACTGCCGCATAATTTAAGGCATAGGCGACATCATCACTATTGGCGGCAGGACGGTTATCGTGAGCCATCTCCAAATCCAACACCAATTTTTGTTTAATTTCCTGCTCCCAGTCATACACTCCAATAGTGGCGATAACTTCGAGTTGTTCGATAAATACTGAGTCCATGTTCAATCGCTAATTTTGTTAGAGGTCGGATACCTAATTTGAGCAAAAGCGCGTATTATCAGGTCGTAATCGTCAATTATTATGACTTTCACTCTCCACTTCGCGCATAGCAGGCAAAGTAAGCACTTGCCCAATACTTGCAATGGCGTGAGAGGTGAGGAACTATATCACAGGAATGAGTCACAAAAATGAAACTGAGTGATCATTATCATTCAACCGAAATGACAATCAACATGTTGTTGGCTAGCAGGATGTAACCATGACGCCATTGATACTTTTGATCATTATCGGAGCCTATTTATTAGGTTCAATTTCTAGTGCGGTATTAATTTGTCGACTCTTTGGCTTGCCCGATCCTCGCGAGTCAGGCTCTGGAAATCCAGGAGCCACCAATGTTTACCGTCTTGGTGGCCGTAAAGCTGCGGCGCTGGTACTGGTGTGCGACATTCTAAAAGGCATGATCCCGGTTTGGCTCAGCTACTTCCTCCACGTCAATCCTTTCTTATTGGGTGTAATCGGTATCGCAGCCTGCCTCGGCCATATTTATCCAATCTTCTTCCACTTCCGTGGGGGGAAAGGGGTTGCGACAGCCCTTGGTGGACTCGCCCCTATTGGCTGGGATCTCAGTGGCATGCTGATCAGTTGTTGGTTACTGGCTGTATTTGTAACGGGATATTCATCACTGGCATCACTCTTTACCGCATTGGCTGCACCACTGTTTACATGGTGGGTAAAACCTGAATACACCATGCCTGTTGCTATGCTGTCGTGCTTAATTGTTCTTCGCCACCACGATAACGTGAAGCGTTTGATTGATGGTAACGAGACCAAGATTTGGCAAAAAATTCGCCAAGGCAATAAAGCGAAAGCCGAACAAAAAAGTAAAGTGTTGGATGATTAAATCACATATAGAATGGCAATAAAAAAACGGGCTGATGAGCCCGTTTTTTGTATCTGTCATCGCTCTCTGTTGCGATTATTCAGCATCTGAACCAATCGGTTTTAACTGATCAATCGGCCAGCGCGGATACGCTTTTACCGCCAAATCCATGGTCTCTTGATTCTTCAAACGCTGCATACCCGCGTAAGCAATCATTGCACCATTATCAGTACAAAATTCGGTACGAGGATAGAAAACTTCACCTTTAAGGTTAGTCATCAGTACTTCAAGCTGCTCACGCAGATATTTATTCGCACTCACCCCACCCGCGATCACTAAGCGTTTATAGCCAGTTTGCTTCAGGGCACGCTTACATTTGATGGCCAGTGTATCAACAACCGCCTCTTGGAAAGCGAATGCAATATCAGCTCGCGTTTGATCATCGTCATCATTCGCTCGAACCGTATTGGCCGTGAACGTTTTTAGACCTGAAAAGCTGAAATCTAATCCTGGGCGATCTGTCATTGGGCGAGGGAATTTAAAGCGCCCTTGGGTGCCATTCTCCGCCAATTTAGCCAAACGTGGGCCACCTGGGTAATCAAGCCCCATCAGCTTCGCGGTTTTATCAAAGGCTTCACCAGCAGCATCATCTACCGATTCGCCCAAAATTTGATAATCACCAATGCCTTTCACGTCCACCATCATGGTATGGCCGCCCGACACCAGTAACGCCACAAACGGGAATGCTGGCGGCGTATCTTCTAGCATAGGAGCCAGTAAGTGGCCTTCCATATGATGCACCGCTACCGCTGGGATGTCCCAAGCGTAAGCCAGACTGCGACCAATCGTAGCACCAACAAGCAGCGCCCCTACAAGACCTGGGCCTGCGGTGTAAGCGATACCATCAAGATCATCAGGTGTCAGACCAGCACTGGCAAGGGTTGCCTTGATCAGCGGAATGGTTTTTTTAACATGATCGCGTGACGCTAATTCCGGTACAACACCGCCGTAATCTGCGTGTAATTTCACTTGGCTATACAGCTCGTGAGCCAGTAAGCCTTTTTCATCATCGAAAATTGCAATGCCTGTTTCATCACAGGAGGTTTCGATGCCCAGTATACGCATAACAACCTCTATACTAGTTAGTAACTGGTGGTAATTGAGGGCATGTTACCGCTGTTGACAAAAATTAACCAGTTCATGGTTGCAGAATGCTTTACAAATGCCCCTAGATCAGATTAGAATTTCGCACCATTTTTAATCAGCTGACTCTTTACGATTGTCAGCGTTAAACCGAATCACTCTGAGGTGAGTATTACATGCCAGTAATCAAAGTACGTGAAAACGAACCGTTCGACGTAGCACTACGTCGTTTTAAGCGCTCTTGCGAAAAAGCAGGCATCCTTTCTGAAGTACGTCGTCGTGAGCACTTCGAAAAGCCAACTACAGTACGTAAGCGCGCTAAAGCAGCGGCAGTTAAGCGTCACCTGAAGAAATTGGCTCGCGAAAACGCGCGTCGCGTTCGTCTGTACTAATCTAACGATTATCAGAAGGAACGTGCTATGACTCTGATTGATCGTCTTAAGGACGAACAAAAAGCGGCAATGAAGGCGAAAAATAAACCTCGCCTTGGTGCCATCCGCCTTGTAATGGCAGCAATCAAACAACGTGAAGTTGACGAAAAGATCACTCTTTCCGAAGACGACGTGATTACTGTTCTTACTAAGATGGTGAAGCAGCGCCGTGACTCTGTTGCTCAATATGAAGCAGCGGGCCGTCAAGACCTTGCTGATGTTGAACATGCTGAAATTGCTGTACTTGAGGAGTTTATGCCTCAGCCACTAAGCGACGACGAAGTTGCCGCTCTGCTGGATGAAGCTATCGCTGCTACAGGTGCTGCAGGCATGCAAGACATGGGTAAAGTTATGGGCGTATTAAAGCCGCAAATTCAGGGTCGTGCCGATATGGGAAAAGTTAGCCAATTAGTGAAAACTAAACTAGGTTAAAACTACCCCAGCTCTGCAACAAGCCGTGCTATCCTTTTTGGAATGCGCGGCTTGTTTGTATTCTAGCCTTGTAGAATTTAAGTAGAAAACACACACTCAATCACCATTTTCTGGTGGTATTTAACCCCGAGAAGTAGGTTTAACACGTTGTATGGCAGGAAAAATCCCTCGTTCGTTTATTGATGATCTCATCGCACGTCATGACATTGTCGACGTGATTGACGCACGAGTGAAACTTAAGAAAAAAGGCAAAAACTTTGGTGCCTGCTGCCCCTTTCACAACGAGAAAACCCCCTCTTTTTCCGTTAGCCAAGAAAAACAGTTTTATCACTGCTTCGGCTGTGGTGTACACGGGAACGTGCTCGACTTTGTCATGGAGTTTGATCGCCTTGATTTTGTCGATGCCATTGAAGAGCTTGCCTCTCAGCTAGGGTTAGAAGTACCACGAGAAAATGGTGGCACCCCATCAGGGCCTCGCACCGCTGAAAAACGTAACCTGTACGATTTAATGGGACAGATTTCCCAGTTCTATCAATCGCAGTTACGCACAGGTGATGGCAAAGTCGCGATCGATTATTTAAAAGATCGAGGCCTGTCTGGTGATGTGGTCAAAAAATACGGCATTGGCTTTATCCCCGATCAATGGGATATGGTTCGTAGCCGCTTTGGTCGCGACAACCATTCGCAAGAAGCCTTGGTGACCACCGGCATGCTGATCGAAAACGATAATGGCCGTCGCTATGACCGTTTCCGTGGCCGTGTCATGTTCCCGATCCACGACCGCCGTGGCCGTGTGATTGGCTTTGGTGGCCGTGTATTAGGCGATGGGACGCCGAAGTACCTCAACTCACCTGAAACCCCAATCTTCCATAAAGGTAGAGAGCTGTATGGCTTATACGAAGTCATGCAAGCCTACCGCGAGCCTGAGCGCCTGTTGGTTGTCGAAGGCTATATGGATGTAGTGGCACTGGCTCAATTTGGGGTCGACTATGCGGTGGCCTCGCTAGGCACAGCCACCACAGGCGAACACATGCAAACCTTGTTTCGTCAAACGGGTACGGTTGTCTGTTGTTACGATGGTGACCGTGCAGGTCGCGATGCAGCATGGCGCGCAATGGAACAAGCGCTGCCATTTCTGACCGATGGCCGCCAATTGAAGTTTATGTTTTTACCCGACGGTGAAGATCCAGACTCCTATATTCGCCAATACGGTAAAGAAGCGTTTGAGCAAAACGTGACCGATGCGATGACGCTATCGGACTTTATGTTCAACTCGCTGATCCAACAAGTCGACACCAGTACCCGAGAAGGTAAGGCTAAACTAAGAACCTTAGCAGCCCCTTTGATTGAAAAAGTCGCAGGCGAAACGTTACGTGAATACCTGATCAATACGCTAGGCTACAATTTAGGGTTACCACCCGATCAAATTCGTATTGAATTAAAACAAAGCGCGGCCGATAAACCGAGAAAGCCACAGCAAGACATCAAACGCACACCCATGCGAGAAGTCATAGCTTTGCTGGTACAAAATCCGCATTTTGTTAACACCCTCGCATTTGATACCACAACATTTGAAGGTATTGATGTAGCGGGACTAAATTTATTGTTGTCAATAGTTGATAAGTGCCGAGCGCGCCCCAATATAACAACAGGCCAGTTACTCGAAAGCTGGCGAGGCAGTAAAAGTGAACCTATGATGGCTCGATTAGCCGCATGGGAACTGCCGTTGTTGGATAATGAAGACAACACACACGATGTATTTTTAGACGCATTGGATAAAGTATTTGACCAGTGCGTTCGACAGCAAATAGAAAAGTTGCAGGCTAAATCAAATACTATCGGCTTATCAGTCGAAGAGAAGCGGGAATTGCAGTTGTTGTTGCTCAATCGTCCCGGCTAATATTTAGCCAACAGTTTAGAAGTTTGTTATAATTAACGGTTTGCATTTCTGCATTCTAATTCTCACTCAGACCCGAAGTTGGATATCGTCTATGGAGCAAAATCCGCAGTCTCAGCTAAAGTTACTTGTCGCGAAAGGCAAAGAACAAGGCTATCTGACCTACGCCGAAGTAAATGACCACCTACCGGAAGACATCGTAGATTCCGATCAGGTTGAAGACATTATTCAGATGATCAATGACATGGGTATTAAGGTAGTTGAAACTGCCCCTGATGCCGATGAATTAATGATGACTGAAGATAATGCAGATGAAGACGCCATCGAAGCTGCGGCGCAAGCATTATCTAGCGTAGAAAGCGAGATCGGCCGTACTACCGACCCAGTACGTATGTACATGCGTGAAATGGGTACAGTAGAGCTACTGACTCGTGAAGGTGAAATTGATATCGCCAAACGCATTGAAGATGGTATTAACCAAGTTCAGTGTTCTGTTGCCGAATACCCTTCTGCGATTGCTCACCTACTCGAGCAATTCGACAAAGTTGAAGCCGATGAGCTTCGTCTTACTGACATCATTTCTGGTTTTGTTGACCCGAACGATGACGGTACTACAGCACCAACTGCAACCCACATTGGTTCAGAGCTAAGCGAAACTGAGTTAGAAGACGAAGATAAAGATCTTGATAACTCTGACGAAGAAGACGAAGAAGAAGAAGAAGACACAGGTATTGACCCTGAGCTTGCTCGTGAAAAATTCATGGAGCTACGCACTTCTTACGAAAAAATGGCAACTGCAATTACGACTAACGGTCGTCACCACGCAGAAACTGAAACTGCCGTTGAAGAATTGTCTGAGGTTTTCAAACAATTCCGTCTGATTCCAAAACAGTTTGATAAGCTGGTTAGCTCGCTACGTGAATCTATGGATAAGGTACGCACGAATGAGCGTCTTATCATGCGTATGTGTGTTGATAACTCTAAAATGCCAAAGAAAACTTTCGTTAACCTCTTCGCGGGTAACGAATCTTCAGCAGAGTGGATTGATGAAGCACTTAACGCAGGTAAACCTTATTCTGAGCGTCTAAAAACGTACGAAGAAGACCTACGTCGTTCTGTTTCTAAACTCAACGCGCTTGAGCAAGAAACAGGCCTAACCATTGAGCGTATTAAAGACATCAGCCGTCGCATGTCTATCGGTGAAGCGAAAGCACGCCGTGCGAAGAAAGAGATGGTTGAAGCGAACTTACGTCTGGTTATTTCTATCGCGAAGAAATACACCAACCGTGGTCTACAGTTCTTGGATCTTATCCAAGAAGGTAACATCGGTCTGATGAAAGCGGTTGATAAGTTTGAATACCGCCGTGGTTACAAGTTCTCGACTTACGCAACGTGGTGGATCCGTCAGGCAATCACTCGTTCAATCGCTGACCAAGCGCGTACCATCCGTATTCCGGTTCACATGATCGAAACGATCAACAAACTGAACCGTATTTCACGTCAGATGCTACAAGAAATGGGCCGTGAACCGTTGCCGGAAGAATTGGCTGAACGCATGCAAATGCCGGAAGACAAAATCCGTAAAGTACTGAAGATTGCTAAAGAGCCAATCTCAATGGAAACCCCGATCGGTGATGATGAAGATTCACACCTAGGTGATTTCATTGAAGATACAACGCTTCAGCTACCTATGGATGCCGCAACAGCGACGAACCTGCGTGGCGCAACCAACGAAGTACTCGCGGGCCTAACGCCTCGTGAAGCAAAAGTTCTGCGTATGCGTTTTGGTATCGACATGAACACTGACCACACACTTGAAGAAGTCGGTAAGCAGTTTGATGTAACGCGTGAGCGTATTCGTCAGATCGAAGCGAAAGCACTGCGTAAACTACGTCACCCAAGTCGTTCAGATGTTCTACGTAGCTTCCTAGACGAATAAGAAACAACTTATTCAGTACCAGTAAGCGATTCAAAAAAGCGAGCCTCTCAGCTCGCTTTTTTATTGCCTTCAATAACCTACCTATTACCGCCTCTCATCTTAATTGTTGAAAAAGCACACAATTTAGCCAAGAAAAGCTATAGACAAGCGATCCTGCATCCCATATAATTTCCCGCACACTGGCCCCTTAGCTCAGTGGTTAGAGCAGGCGACTCATAATCGCTTGGTCCCCAGTTCAAGTCTGGGAGGGGCCACCAGATATAGAAAGGCCGAAGCAGTGAATAACCGCTTCGGCCTTTTGCATTTCTAGAATCTATAAACCGCTCACACTATTAACGTTCAGCGCCTTAAGTTATCAGGGACAACTGTTAGCGCTGATGCTATTGGTCTTAGATCTCTTTCATCGCTGAAACAACCGATGGGTCGTTAATTAAATTAAATAACAGACTCTTCGCTGATGAGCGTTGTGCGTCAGACAGTGCTTTGTTAGGGTTTTCGCGCGACTGGGTAAGAATGTTTTTTACAAATTTGCTGTTCGTCCCCGAAAGCTCATAGACAAATCTAAGCGTGTCTAACAGCTCCCCTTGCGGCAAGCTATATACCGCCATCTCACAGCTAAGGTTATCCATCGAAAGTAAGTTGTTCACTACCACCTTACGCTCAGCATTAAATTTCTCTTTCGCGATATAGGCATCAATCAACGTCTGTACACGCTCGGCAATGGCGACAGGTACTTCCATTGTTTTCGTTTCATGAGTCATTACTTATTCTCCTCCTCTTGCTGGGATTTCGTCATTGAGTCATACCAATACTGGTTGAAATGAGTGATCGACAGCCTTGGCAGTTTCAGGATAGTTATTCCTGACAACTTTAGATAATCACCTTCCACTTCTCAACCCCTTTCACTGACCTAAGTGCAGTTATTCACAGAACACAAAGCCCAAATACACATAATGCCAATCTGGATAAATCAGTCCTCAGATGATTATGCAGGGAAAAGTACTTCACATTGGATAACTTTGACAAAATCGCGTGCCGACTCCGTCACAAAGTTGTGCCGTAATAAACAAGCGCGTTTAAGGCTCAATGAAGATATGTTTGAAAAAAAGCACCACAATTGATAAATGACAAAACTTTTTTGTTGGGATTGGGCATAATCAGCCACCTTCTTGTGAAATGTTGATTAACGTCACAAGGTGTTAATAGAATGAAACCCTGCTATAATCCATCTCTTGTTTGAATGCAGGTTTTATGATTGGACTGACTGAAAGTTAACCGATTTTTAACGTGTTGCCACATGATGTGTTTCGTTACACAAGCAAGCCAAGTGCTTGTGTAACGCAATATTTTTGTAACAGTTTTGCATTACTACAGTTTTTGACGCGAGTAAGTTCTGTTTTTTTGAAGTCACTCTCGTTTTGTAGTCATTTTTCAACATATTTGATCACTGACTTTCATGTATAACACTGTGGTTTTTTTAAATTTCCCTTGGGTTTAAGTTTTTCCGGAGAGTATCCTCAATGAAAAAGACCAAAATCGTATGTACGATTGGACCAAAAACAGAATCAGTTGAAATGCTTACTAAACTAGCTAACGCTGGTATGAACGTAATGCGTCTTAACTTCTCACACGGTAATTTCGATGAGCACGGTCAGCGCATCCAAAACCTACGTGACGTTATGGCTGAGTCTGGCAAGCCGCTAGCGATTCTGCTTGATACTAAAGGTCCTGAGATTCGTACTATCAAACTAGAGAACGGTGAAGACTTCCCTCTAGTTGCTGGTCAAGAATTCACATTCACAACTGATACTTCAGTTGTGGGCAACCAAGATCGCGTTGCTGTGACTTACCCTGGTTTTGCGAAAGACCTTCAAAAAGGTAACACTATCTTGGTTGACGATGGTCTAATCGAGATGGAAGTACTTGCAACGACTGAAACTGAAGTTAAGTGTAAAGTACTTAACAACGGTGACTTAGGTGAGAACAAAGGTGTTAACCTACCTGGCGTTTCTGTAAACCTTCCAGCACTATCTGAAAAAGATAAAGCTGACCTTAAGTTTGGTTGTGAGCAAGGCGTTGATTTCGTTGCTGCATCTTTCATTCGTAAAGCGTCTGATGTAATCGAAATTCGTGAGCTTCTAACAGCTAACGGCGGCGAAAACATTCAAATTATCTCGAAAATCGAGAACCAAGAAGGTGTTGATAACTTTGACGCTATTCTTGAAGCTTCTGACGGCATCATGGTTGCTCGTGGCGACCTAGGTGTTGAAATCCCAGTTGAAGAAGTTATCTTCGCGCAGAAGATGATGATCGAGAAGTGTAACCGTGCACGTAAAGTGGTTATCACTGCAACTCAAATGCTTGATTCAATGATCAAGAACCCACGTCCAACACGCGCAGAAGCGGGTGACGTTGCTAACGCAATCATGGATGGTACAGATGCAGTAATGCTTTCTGGTGAATCAGCGAAGGGTAAATACCCTATCGAAGCTGTAACTATCATGGCGCAAATCTGTGCACGTACAGATTCAGCACTTAAAGCAGAACTAGGCTCACGCCTAGACAGCGCTCGTCTACGTATCACTGAAGCGGTATGTAAAGGTGCTGTTGATACTTCTGAGAAGCTAAACGCACCACTAATCGTTGTTGCAACTGAAGCGGGTAAATCTGCACGTTCAGTACGTAAGTACTTCCCAACGGCAAACATCCTAGCAGTAACAACAAACACTAAGACAGCGGCACAACTTGCACTGACTAAAGGTGTTACGCCAGTTGTTGTTGATTCAATCGACAGCACAGATGCGTTCTACGGCCGCGGTAAAGAGCTTGCGCTTGAAACTGGTCTAGGTGCTAAAGGCGATATCGTTGTTATGGTTTCTGGTGCGCTAGTACCATCAGGCACAACAAACACGGCATCTGTACACGTACTATAAGCCTAGCTTTTCGTACAATCAGATATAAATGGGAGCCTTATGGCTCCCGTTTTTTTATCTAACATCCTACGTATTACCATTGCTAATCCCTCGCTCTTCCTCACATTTCAAATGTTTGCTTATCGCTATGATTTCATATAAAACATATACTCTCGACCGCAAGAAAAATGCCTAAAAAACATAACTTGCTCAGAAACAGCCTCTTTTGCTGTACAGTGCGTATTTATAACAATATCCCTTCGCTTGCTAACTGCATGACATAGAGGGAATATAATAAAATCTAAGGGGAATTTTGTGTCTAGCCCAACTTTGACCAATCAAGTCATAGAGGTGATTCGACAAGATATCTTGCTCGGCGAACTTGCGCCAGGGCAAAAACTTGTTGTTGCCGATTTAAAGCAGCGCTACAACGTGGGCGCATCTCCGATCCGTGAAGCCTTAGTTCAACTGTCTTGGAAAAAATTTGTCCACTTTGCCCCTCAGAAAGGGTGCTGGGTTTCACCGATTTCTTTGGCTGAACTCGAAGATTTATTTGAAACCAACTTGGTGCTTTCTCGGGTGCTGATTGAGCGGGCGATTCAAAATGGTGATGAAGCGTGGGAGCTCAATATTTTAACGAGCTACCATAAGCTAAGCAGAGTTAATCCTGCAGAATCAGAAGTTGACTTTGTTGAGTGGGAGCAACGCCATAGCCAATTCCACTTAGCGCTATTAGCCGGTAGTAACTCCCCTGTCATGCTCAATTTATACCGTGAAGTCTACGATCAAATTGAGCGTTATCGCCATATTTGGGTATGTCGTTCTCGTGACTACCAAGAGCGTTACCACGATAACGGCGAGCATGAAGCGCTGATGAAAGCCGTGCTCGGCAAAGACACAGAACAAGCATTAACCTTACTCGATAATCACTCTCAACGAGCTATCGAGATGATCAAGGCCTACCTCTAGATCTTACACCCAGTGCTTGATGAAGCTCGATTATTCGATCGAGCTTTCACCAACGATTACCAGCCAAAAATATCTCTGTGATGGGTATTCAGTAGTAACACCACCAGCAGAAAATACATCGCACTGACATTAAAGCCTAGTAATAAAGCGGTTAGCGCCGTTAAGCGCACTAAAAACTTGTTGATCATAGTTACTACTCCGCCAACGAGCTTCCCTTCACTTTGATCATGCTGCATCCTAAAAATGAACCTATCTGCGTACTGCTATCTGTTAGCCCTACGACTTTAGTCGACAGCTTTAGTCGACAGCTTTAGTCGATAACAACACTGCCTCACTGCGTGAGATATTACCGATAGAAAAAGAAGCGCTAGTCTACGCTCTTTTTAGTGTTGTGCAAATTTCAACCTACCTACAACTTTAGTCTAATACAGCTTCACGAGAAGATTTTCCATTTCGGAGCGATCAAAAAAGCCACCATCAAAAGACAGTGGCTTAATAACTATTTGGGTAGCACGTTATATCGAAGGAGCTTAAGCTTTGAGTGCGCGCTCACCTCGTGCGACACCAACAACACCACTGCGGGCTACTTCAATAATTTCAGTTGCTTCACCCACAGCTGAAATAAAAGCATCGAGTTTATCGCTGGTACCTGCAAGCTGAATGGTATATATCTGCGAAGTTACATCCACAATCTGACCACGGAAAATATCAGCAGTACGTTTCACTTCGGCACGGGCAAATCCACTGGCTTTGACTTTCACCAACATCAGCTCTCGTTCCACATGCTCACCTTCAGTCACATTGCTGACTTTCAGAATGTCGATCAACTTATGGAGCTGTTTCTCTATTTGCTCCAGTGCTGCATCATCTTCCACATGGGTGGTGATATTTAAGCGTGATAAGGTTTTATCATCCGTCGGCGCTACCGTAAGCGATTCAATGTTATAGCCTCGCTGAGAGAAAAGGCCAACAACACGCGATAATGAACCTGATTCATTTTCTAATAAGACTGATACTATCCTGCGCATTATGTTCTCTCCGTTTTACTTAGCCACATTTCGCTCATTGAACCACCACGGATCAGCATAGGGTAAACATGCTCCGTCTCATCCACGCTGATATCAATAAATACCAGTTTATCTTTTAGTGCTAGGGCTTTTTCTAACTCCCCTTCCAGCGCTTTCGGGTCAGAAATCCTAACCCCAACATGGCCATAGGCTTCAGCAATCGCCGCAAAGTCAGGTACTGAATCCATATAAGAATGCGAATGACGACCTTGATAAATCATGTCCTGCCACTGTTTCACCATGCCTAAGAAACGGTTATTCAGGTTGATGATCTTCACTGGTATATCGTATTGCAGTGCCGTTGATAGCTCCTGAATATTCATTTGAATACTGCCATCTCCCGTCACACATACGACTTCAGCATAAGGCAAAGCAAACTTCACCCCCATCGCTGCAGGTAAACCAAACCCCATGGTGCCTAGTCCCCCAGAGTTGATCCAACGGCGAGGCTTATCAAATGGGTAATACAAGGCGGCAAACATCTGATGCTGCCCCACATCAGAAGCAACATACGCATCGCCATTGGTCAGGCGATAAAGCACATCAATCACTTGCTGCGGCTTAATACGCTCACCAGAGGCATCATAGTTTAGGCATTTTCGGTGGCGCCAGGTGTCGATATCAGCCCACCAGCTAGCCGCTGCGTCTTGATCGTGTTTCGCGCCTTGATCCGCCAACAGTTTCAACATGCAATTTAAGATAGTGTCTGCCGAGCCTACAATCGGAATATCAACCGCAATGGTTTTTGATATTGATGATGGATCAATATCAATATGCATGATGGTCGCATTCGGGCAGTACTTTTCAACATTGTTGGTCGTGCGATCATCAAAACGTACCCCAACCCCGAAAATCAGATCGGCATTATGCATCGCCATATTGGCTTCATAGGTGCCATGCATTCCTAACATGCCTAAGCAGTTTTTATGGGTACCTGGGAATGCGCCTAAACCCATTAAGGTATTCACAACAGGAATATTTAATGATTCCGCTAAGCTCAGTAGTTGCTCGCTACACCCCGACATAATGGCGCCACCACCGACATACAACACCGGCTTTTTCGCGGCAAGTAACGCTTTAATGCCGCGCTTAATTTGCCCTTTGTGACCTTGGGTGGTTGGGTTATAAGAACGTAGCGAAATATCTTCAGGGTACTGGTACGGATAAGTTTCCGCTGGGTTTAACATATCTTTGGGAATATCAATCACCACAGGGCCAGGACGACCGCTGGCGGCGATATAAAAGGCTTTTTTGATGATAGCGGGAATATCTTCGGGGTTCTTCACTAAAAAGCTGTGTTTTACGACAGGACGAGAAATACCCACCATGTCACACTCTTGGAAGGCATCGTTACCAATCAGGTTACTCATCACCTGACCAGAAAAGACTACCATGGGAATGGAATCCATATACGCCGTTGCAATACCAGTAATGGCATTCGTCGCACCTGGGCCGGATGTCACCAGGACAACACCGACGTCTCCTGTTGCACGCGCATAACCATCAGCCATGTGCACTGCGGCTTGCTCATGACGCACGAGGACATGCTCAATATCGCTCTTTTCATGCAGAGCATCGTAGATATCGAGTACCGAGCCACCAGGGTATCCAAAGATGTGTTTTACGCCTTGATCGATCATCGATCGAACAATCATATCGGCGCCGGACAACATTTCCATATTTTTTGCCTCCAGGTCAGTGTGACCAGCCTATATAGCTAATTCTTCCAACAAAGCCGCGGTTGTCACCACTGTGAGGTATCACAGTGGTGATCGCGATAGCTTGCTGTGGATTATCCTGCTATCGATTGCCAAATCCATTCATTGCAATACAAATAACGGGTGCCAAATAAACAATTAGCTATATGGGCTGATACAACATAGTTAGGGCTTACTTTTAGCCTAAAGTGAATTTTTCTCGCTATGTTTCCGCTTAATCTGATAACAGATAACGGACAACCGCAATAACTGTAACGTTTTATTAGCATTTAAGTCTATGGACAAAAGGCACTATGCGTTATTGCTCTACCATTAGTTAAAATCCACAGAATTCATGTGGAAGCAGTCGTTTCGATTGGTATTTATCGCTGACATGCAATCAATATACAGAGCATCGTAATGGCGCATTCCTCGGATAGTGGCCGCATCATGGCAGATTAAATAGACAGAATCGCTAGATAGGAAGGGGGGAGCGTAGAAAGAGGGAGCGCGCTTATTTGAGCGCCCGACAAGAGGCAATAAAAAAGGAGCCAGAGGCTCCTTTCATATCAAACATTAGATTTATTTTGCTTTCTTATGGCTTTCTTCGTACATACGTTCAATCTCTTGATGGTAACGATCATGAATGACTTTACGACGCAGTTTCTGCGTAGGTGTTAACTCACCTTTATCCATTGAAAATGCTTTAGGCAGCAAAGTAAACTTTTTCACTTGCTCAAAACGCGCTAAGTCTTTTTGTAACTCGGCAATACGCTGATCAAGTAACTCTTTAATTTCTGTTTTCTTCAACAGGTCGATACGGTCTTTGTACTTAATATTCAGTTCGTGTGCGTGCTCTTCCAGCGATTCAAAACAAGGAACAATCAACGCCGAAACAAACTTACGGGTATCAGCGATAACAGCAATTTGTTCAATAAAGTGATCTTTACCAATTTTGCCTTCAATCACTTGTGGTGCGATGTACTTACCGCCCGAGGTTTTCATCAACTCTTTAATACGGTCGGTAATGAACAAGTTGCCATCTGCATCAAATTCACCCGCATCACCGGTTTTTAAGAAGCCGTCTTCAGTAAAGTTGTTCGCCGTTTCTTCTGGCATTTTGTAATAGCCACGCATTACCATAGGACCACGAACTAGAATTTCGTTGTCAGCCCCGATTTTCACTTCCGCGCCAGGCATGGTCATGCCGATGGAGTCAGGGTTAAAGCAGCGGTCATCCCAGCAAGATACGGTTGCTGTGGTTTCTGTCATGCCATAGCCCAACTTAACGTTAATACCAATAGCATGGAAGAAACGACCTATGGTTGGATCTAACTTCGCGCCACCACACGGCATAAACTTAATTTGACCACCCAGCACATCACGTAACTTCGACAACACCATTTTATCGGCAAGTTTATGCGCACGCTTTAATGCCATTGATGGTTGACGGCATTCCTGGTGACACGCAGCCATACGCGCGCCCATGTTCACTGCCCAAGTGAAGATCAGCTTACGGTGGAAAGGCGCTTTAGCGACTTTTTCATAAACCGACGAGTAAATTTTTTCATATACGCGTGGTACTGCCGCCATTACATTGGGTTTTACCTCAGTCAGTGCTTCACGCACTTTATTAGTGTCGCTGAGGTAACAGTTTACACCGCCACGGTGAAGCACATAGAAAGTCCACGCACGTTCAAAGACGTGAGAGAGAGGAAGGAAGCATAGCGAGCTATCGCCTTCTTCTAGCGCTAAGTTGGTATCATGGCTCTCTAATTGCGAGGCAATATTGGTGTAATCCAGCATGACGCCTTTCGGTGTACCTGTCGTACCCGAGGTGTAGATCAGTGTCAGTAGATCGTCCATCGCAATGTTATCAAGACGCTCAGTTAACACTTGCTCTGCTTCAGAAGAAGATGCAGTAGCAAAGTCACTCAACCGACAGACTAATGGATGATCGGCTAAGACAACCTCATCACACATCACCACAATATGTTCAAGTTCAGGGCACTGTTCTGCAATTTGCACGGCTGCATCATGCTGCGCTTGCTCACCAACAAATAGAATGCGTACATCAGCATTATTAAGGATGTAAGCGGCCTGATCAGGCGTACTTGTTGGGTAAATCGGCACGGTTACTGCGCGACAGTACAAGGTTGCCATATCAGCAACTGTCCAGCTCGGCATATTATTAGAGAAAATACCGACCTTATCTTGCACATTCAGGCCTTTGGCCAACATTGAAATAGCAAGTTCTTGGATCTGAGCACCAAACTCAGACCACGTGATATCTTGCCATTCATCGGCAACCTGATGACGTAAAGCAGCACGGTCACCCAGACGAGCAATCTGCGTGCGGATACGATTTACTAAATGAAAGTCACGTTTAGCCATAACAACCCTGATCTTTTAGCTTACACATGTAAGCTTAACTGAGGTGCGAAGTTTACCTTTGATGGCAAAAAAGGCAACCACTCCCCTCGAAAATTTACTGGATTTGTTGCGTCTATCTCACTCCAAGCCCCTACTACTACAGGGCTGACACGAGTTTTTAATACATTTGATACAAATGTAAGAGAGTAATACAAACGCACAACTTGGCACCGCCATTGCTGCTTTTGTTCCATATAAAACAAAAGCCAGCAATGCTGGCTTTATTCATTGGTAAGCTGAGTTAACGCTTACGCGTGGTTACCACAGATGCTCATCAATTGATCACGCATCCAGATGTGGCCTTTATCTTTTTGTGAAGACTCATGCCAGCTCAAGTAACCGCTAATGCTTGCCGATTCAAATGGCAAATCCAACACTTTTAATTTTAGGTTATCAGCCACTGATTCCGCCAACCAACGTGGTGCGACAGCAATAAGATCCGATTGACCAACAACATACATAATGTTGCTTAAGCTCGCACCTTGGTAGGCCTCTTGGTAAGAGTTGTGCTTGTTATAAATATGGTCAGCAAACATCTTCACACCCGGCATCGCTTTTAGTAGAGCGTGCTTTTCAGATGCAAACTGCGATTCAGATACAGTGTCGCTCAGACGTGGGTGGTTTTGCGCGGCAATGACAACAAGCTCATCACTGAATAATTCTGTGCTGCAAAAGCCAGGTTCATCAAAACGTACGTAATCGATCACAAAGTCGATTTCTTGGTAGCGCATCTTTTGCGTTAACTTCGCATCGAATTCCGCTTCAAGTTGCATGCGTAAGTTAGGGGCTTGCTCTGTCACTGAACGCAGAATGTGCGGTGCAAAACGCATGTCCGATGGGCTGCATAAAGCCAGCTTAAAAGTACGGGTTGAAGTTTCTGGAGAGAAAATTGATGATGGCAGCTCGTTTTTCACCAATTGTAAAGCTTGGCGCATCGGGCCAAATAATTGCTTTGCTCGCTGTGTTGGCTGAATACCACGACCATGTCGAATAAACAATTCATCGTTAAACATGACTTTTAAACGCGCAACGGCATTACTTACTGCTGGTTGAGACATACCTAAATTGTGTGCTGCTCGTGTAATGTTCTGTTCTTGCATTACGGCATCAAACACTGTGAGCAAATTAAGGTCTACACTGCGTAGGTTTGACTCCATTTTATAACCATCAATAGAGTGAATAGCTGAGCTTTTGCGTGTCATTTTTTAGCCTCTTGTTTAAATTAATATGGGCGTTATTTCGAGATGGTCATCAATACGACAGTACAACCACACTATAAAAATAATTGAATCCCTGTTGCTGGGATGCGCTCAGTATCATCCAAATAGATTGATGAAACCAATAGGCTGACAACGCGGTTTATCGCAATTAACCACACAAAACATAAAATCAGAATATAAATCATTTAAAATCAAACGAATAACCCACATCTAAAAAAAACAAAAATATCTTTTATTAAAATAAAGGATTAATTATAAGCAAGTTAATCGATTGCTTTATTGCGTACCCGCTCTAATAAAACACCGTACCACCAGCTAAAAAGAGGGATTGATAGCCCCCATTTATTAAATTCGACAAGAAAAAAAGAGGCGATATAGCTTGGAAATCAAGCAATATCTCAGGGGCGAAGTCAGGGCGTTTGACCAATGGTCAAAGCGGTTCACTCGATTCATCAAACGAATGATTCTCTCGCCCTCTCTTATCTTCCAACAAACCAAGCGGCGTCATACAAAATAACCTTTACAACAGGTTTTACGACCAACCAAAGTCAGGGCTTTGACGGTTTATCGCCTAGCAGAAGAACGCGGATTTAAGCTGTTTCGAGAGTAACGGGCTAATGGTATGCAGAGCCGAAGTGGCGCAAAATCACAACAAGAAGAGGAGATAATGACAAAGCAGACCGCGGCCTAGTTTGTCATTTAATATGCCAGCACACTGATAGCTGAATCCGTGTGCTGGCACATGAAAGGCCTTTACGCCGCTATGGGTTCATGCTTTTTCACTAAACCAAAATCAGCCAAAATTGCATAGGCCGCGGGGATCATGAATAGCACCAGTAAGGTCGAGGTGAAAATACCAAATACAATAGAAATCACCAATGGCTGAATAACTTGCGCTTGTAGGCTGGTTTCTAATAGTAACGGTAATAAACCTGCAGCCGTCGTGAGGGACGTTAAGAATACGGCACGGAAACGCTCGCGGCTGGCTTTCACCACGGCATCGTGCACGCTATCACCCTCATCGACATGGTGACGGATATACTGCACCAACAAGATCGAATCATTCACCACCACCCCAGCTAACGACACAAAACCCATGATGCTCGGCATACTCAGCGCATGTCCCAATAGCCAATGCCCCCAAAACACCCCAATTAAGGCCAGTGGAATAGCAAGCAATACCACAAAAGGTTCTAAGTAACTGCGGAACTGGAAACTGAGGATAACAAACACTCCAAACACCCCAAGTGCAAAACCAATCGCCATCGATTGTCCGGTTTCTGCGGTATCTTTGGCTTCCCCTTCAAAGTTAAAGCGTAGCCCTGGGTATTTAGCGATTAACTGCGGGATCTCTTGCTGACGGAATAACGTTAAGATCTCGGTTGAGCTAATTTTACTGTGCTCTAAATCTGCATACACACTGAGAGTACGCAAGCCATCGATTCGCTGGATACGGACATAATTTCGCTGATAGCTAAGCTCTGTAATCGACGCTAACGGTACTTGACTGCCATCACTCAGTATAATCGGGAAGCTAGCCAGCGTTTGTAAATTGCCCGCTTCTACCTTGTCAAAGCGGACTTCAACTTCAATATTTTCTGGGCCAAGCTGGATATCATCGGCCTTTTGACCAAAGTATGCCGCTCGTAATTGCGAAGCTATCATCTGGCCATCCACACCAAAACTTTCCGCCCCAGGGCGCAAGGTCACCAGCACTTCTTGCTTACCCATCCGCATGTCATCCAACACACCATATACGCCGTCAAACTCATTCAAGAAAGCTTGCACTTCCAATGACGCCGCTTTTAACGCAGTGAGTTCATCGTGTTGCATCCGAATCTCAACCGCTCGCCCCCCCGGCCCCATGATCGGCTGCTTAAATACTAAGGATATTGGATCGGCTAATGTACCGACTTCCTCTCGCCAAGCCGCAACAAACTCATCAATCACTGTATTGCGTGACTCAGCGCCACGTAAATCGAGTCGTACCGTTGCCACGTGCGGACCTTTTTCATCGGCATCCGCATTGGTGTTGTATTGCTCGGTGATGTGCTCAATCAGGCTATGGCCACCTTCAACATCTCGGCTCCATTCCACATTCAATCGCTCAGCCGCCTCAACAATGTGCGCGACCACTTTTTCGGTCTGAGACAGTGATGCCCCTGGCGCTAAGATAATTCGCGCTTCGGCGATGTCGCCATCTAAATCGGGGAAACCGACAAACTTAAGCGCACCGCCCGCTAACAGTGCCGCGGAAGCAAACAGCATGGCCACCACGCCACCTAAAAATAAGTAACGCCAGCGCACCACGGCATCCACCGCAGTCAATAGTTGATGTTGGCGAAAGTGCTCAAATTTAGCTAAGAACACCCGCTTAAATTTAAGATCAGGCTTTTCTTCTTTATGCCGCTGCTTTTGTAATGAATGGCTAAGGTGGTGCGGCAAAATCAAGAAAGCTTCAATCAAGCTGATGGTCAACACCAAGATCAGCACTTGTGGCACGACCCTCAGCACCGCGCCCATTTCACCATCAAGAAACAGCAAGCTACCGAAAATACAGACAGTGGTGAGATACGAAGACAGTACCCCAGGAAAGACTTTCTTCACCCCGTTAAAGACGGCATCTGGTACTGATTGACCACGCTCTAAATGGGCCGCTATGGATTCCGCAATCACGATGGCATCATCCATCATGATACCAATCGCCATCAATAAGGCGACCAGCGACATAATATTGATCGACAACCCCAACCCCGCCATGAGGAACAGGCTCCCCATAAAGGCAACAGGTAAACCTGCCGCGACCCAAAACGAATAACGGAAGGTAAAGAATAACCACATGGTGAAAAACACCAACACCACGCCTTGCAAACCGTTATCCACCATCATGGTCAAACGATCCCACAGTACCGATGAAATATCATTGGTGAGGCTAAGTGTTACGCCTGTTGGTGCAATTTGGCTTTCATCTTCGACAAACTGCTGTACCCGCTCTTTGATCCGTAAAGCATCATCCGCTTTATTTTTGCTGATCTTCAATACTGCCGATGGCTTACCATCAAACAGGATTTTTTGTTCATCCAGTTCAAAACGATCGGTGATCGTGGCAATGTCGCCAAGCCGCAACACCGCCCCTTCAGCATCAGCCCCTATGATGGTTTGTGCTAAGGTCTCTGGCGTGACTTTTTGTTCATCAAAACGGATCAATAAATTCTTGTCAGCGAGCTCAATATTACCACTCGGCAGTTTGATATTTTGCCGTGACAGGCGCTCGGCCACATCACCGACACTCATGCCGAGCTGGCGTAAGGCGGTTTCTTTTAGCTCTACCCGCAGTTGGTGATCGGAAAAACCACTCACCGCCACCAGTGACACCCCATAATCAATTTTAAGCTTACGTTTTAACTCTTCAGCATAGGCTTTAAGGTGAGGCCAGTTAGTGTCAGCGCTGATCGCGACATCCACCACAGGTTCATTCCAATCGAGCTCGCGAACAATCGGGGATTCAATCTCTGCAGGGAAATCATTGATCCCATTGATCTGGGTTTGTACATCCACCAACATACGCGAAACCACAGCACTGTTGGTCAGCTTTAAAATCAGCGATGCCGACCCTTCCACCGCTTCACAGCGCGTTTCTTCTATATTGGCAAGGCCATCTACCGCATCTTCCATCCGCATACAGATGCTTTGTTCTACTTCTTGTGGCGATGCCCCAGGGTAAACCACAGAGGCAATGATATAAGGCGGTGAGAACTCAGGAAACGTTTCCCGTTTAATTTGCGGTAACGACACAAAACCCAATAGCAGCAAAGTAAACATCATTAAATTTGCAGCGGTGGGATGGCGAGAGAAAAAACGGATCATGATTACGATGCTCCTTGCTCTTTCGCAGGCGCCACTACCGCGTTGCCATCTTTACTGACCACGCGCAATGCCATGCCTTCCACTGCGGGCAGCAAGTCATTAACCACTAGTTGTTGCGCAGCAATAAAATCCCCCTGTACCGCCACTAACCCCTCGCGACGAAATAGCACAGTCACAGGCTTAATATTTAAGGTGTTGTCATCACTTATCAAATAGACTTTATCACCGTGTAAAGCGCGTTCCGGGATCACCCAGTGTGGGTTAGCTTGTCCTTCCAAAGTGGCTTGAACAAACATACCATTAACGAGTGGTGGCGCAGTTTCAGGTGAGAGTTGGCTGTAATCTTGCGCCACTTCAAGAATCACCCCGACGGTGGCCTGATTGGCACTAACGGTGTCGCTGATCCTGGCCACTTTAGCTGGCCACTGCTGAACAAATTGACCACTGGATAATTGAATGCTGGCTTGCAATGCCAGCTGATCGGCACGTGGGCGGCCATCGGCATGGGCGGTGTATTGAGTCAGGCTAGAGGCTAATGCTTGCATGTCATGTAACGCGACTTGCGCGTCCACTTCAATCTCGGCAATACCGTGGGCAATCAGCATGGTTTGCTGCACATTCACCACCTGATTTTGTTCGATATCAACACTCGAAATACGCGCATCAATCGGCAATATAATTTCTGTTTTTTCCAGCGAACGCTTTGCTTCTGCTACTTTTGATTGATTCACTTGCAGTTGCGCTTCGCTGACACGGCGCTCTTTGGGTAAGACTTGGAGCTGGCTTTCTAGGTCTTGCACCACTTTTTGGCTGGCTAGATAAGACTGCTTTTCCAGATCCAATGCCGATTGTGACGTTAGCCCTTTACGACGCAGCTCTTCTTTGCGGGTTACTTCTTTTTTACTGATCGCCAGGCGATTTTTTTCTATCTTTAGTGTGCTTTGGAGGTTTTTTTCTTCCAAATCCAGCTTGGCTATTTGCGCTTCACTTGAGCTAATATCCGCTTCCGCTTTCGCTAACGTTAATTGATAGTCCAGCGGATCAATTTTCAGGATCACAGTGCCAGCATCTAACACTCGGCCTTTTTCAAGCTCAGGGTGACGGAAAATCACCTTCCCGCTCACTTCTGAAATCGCCTTCCATTCCACTTTGGGTTTTACTCGGCCAAAACCGGTGACTTGCGGTGCTAAAGGTTGTTGTTGCAAGGTAATCACATCAACCGCTCGGCTGCGCTCCAAGGCGGGCTTACTGCTCGGGGAAGGGCGTAATTTAACGGCGAGTACTAATATTAAAATGCCAGCCATCAACGCAGGAATGAAGAGTAGTTTCCGGTTACGGGCAATCATTCTGCTTCCCCTTTTTGATTAAAGATCCCTTGAGTCAGCACTTTAACGTTGTGCTCTGCCAATTCAAATAAGTAGGATTCGGACATTTCGATCCCATGAATTTCAAGCATTGCTGGTGGGATCAAGAAGGGAAAAACCATCATACTTACGAACGTCATCCGTGCTTTTTCAGGATCCATTCCAGGGTTAAGCTGACCATTTTGCTGTAGCTTGGTAAACATCATGTCGGTTGCAGGACGTGACGTCTCTTTCATCATTTTTTCCATCATCTGACGCTGAGGATCATCTGGCGCGAGCATCATGGCCCGTGACATCAACTTTGGCATGTCTGGATTGGGGGCCATAATTCGATAGTAAGTTCGCATGAATTCGCCAATCGAGTCAAAATCACCTTTCTCCATCACCACCTTCATCTGGGCTCGGATAGGATCCATGGTTTCTTGCATCATGGTTTGGTATAAGCCGGCTTTGTTCTCAAAATAGTAGCGAATCAGTGCGACATTAACATCAGCCCTTGCCGCTATCATTCTGGTCGATACCTTGCTGTAAGGTAGAACGACAAATAATTTACGCGCTTCTATAATTAGACGCTCACGCGCATCGGAATCACCAACTGGACGACCTGCTTTTCCTGCCATTAACTCACATCTCTACCAAATTAATCATACGATTAATAATTGTACTAACAGAACAGTTAAAAGGTTTACTCTATTATTCATCTTAATTTAACCAATTGATTAATTAATACTGTGAACCAAGTAAACAACCAGTGATAAAGCTTAAATACAGCAGATTATTCGACAAAATAGACCTTTCACTTATTTACGCACTGTAACAACAAAGTGAATGATCACTTGTGTTCCCACCATTGGCATCAATAGATCCCCACCTTGTCCTGTAGATACCCAACAACAAACAAACACTTAATTATCATTACGATACAAACACCAGCAAAAGAAAGCACCAATTAATGGTTGACCTTTAACCTGTCTATTTGGTATTCATTTGTTATCAACTTTGTGGAAGACATGTAAAAATGACTAAACGTTTCTTTATCCTCCTAAGCCTCCTCCTTATCGTGAATAATTCGCGCGGGTAGCTTATGAGTCGGAAACACCACTAAGCATTTAACAAACCCGCGCAGATAGCGCGGGTTTTTTATATCAGAGCCAGCGCAAGCGGATGCAGACTACGCCTAATAGCAATGAACACATGATTAGGCAGGCCAATAAAAGGAAGTAGCAATGAAAGATCAAGTCATTATTTTCGATACCACGCTTCGCGACGGTGAACAGGCACTATCAGCAAGCCTAACGGTAAAAGAAAAGCTACAAATCGCTTATGCGCTGGAACGCTTAGGGGTTGATGTAATAGAAGCGGGCTTTCCTGTTTCTTCACCTGGCGATTTTGAGTCGGTACAAACCATTGCGAAACATATTAAAAACAGCCGCGTATGTGCCCTTTCACGTGCTGTTGCGAAAGACATTGATGTTGCTGCTGAATCGCTAAAAGTTGCTGACGCTTTCCGAATTCATACTTTCATTTCCACTTCAACCGTTCACGTACAAGATAAACTACGTCGTAGCTATGATGATGTTATCGAGATGGGGGTTGCTGCGGTTAAACGCGCACGTAATTACACTGATGATGTGGAATTTTCCTGTGAAGATGCTGGTCGCACCCCCATCGATAACCTATGTCGCATGGTGGAAGCGGCGATCAATGCCGGTGCGAACACCATCAATATTCCTGACACCGTGGGTTACACCCTACCCAACGAGTTTGGCGGTATCGTGGCGCAACTGTTTGACCGCGTGCCTAACATCGACAAAGCGATTATCTCGGTGCATTGCCACGACGATCTAGGCATGTCGGTGGCTAACTCCATGGCGGCAGTCCAAGCGGGGGCACGCCAAGTTGAGGCGACGATTAATGGCCTGGGTGAACGCGCTGGTAACTGCTCACTAGAAGAGATCGCGATGATCATCAAAACCCGCGCTGACTTCTTGGGTGTTCACACCAATATCAAACACGATGAGATTCACCGCACCAGTAAAATGGTGAGCCAACTGTGTAACTCGCCGATTCAAGCGAATAAAGCCATTGTCGGTGCTAATGCCTTTAGCCACTCATCGGGTATCCACCAAGATGGGATGCTAAAGAACAAAAATACCTACGAGATCATGACCCCTGAGTCTATCGGGCTTAAAAACCAAGCGCTGAACCTAACCAGTCGCTCTGGCCGTGCCGCCGTTAAAAGTCACATGGATACCCTTGGCTACACCGAAAATGAATACAGCCTAGATGCGCTATACGCTGATTTTCTAAAACTGGCCGATCGTAAAGGCCAAGTGTTCGACTACGACCTAGAAGCCCTAATGCACTTCGCTAACCTACGCGAAGAAGATGACTTCTTTAAGCTAAATTACCTCAGTGTACAGTCAGGTAGCATCATGGCGACCACCAGTATCAAACTGCAATGTGGTGATGAAGAGAAATGCGAAGCCGCGGTCGGTAATGGCCCTGTTGATGCGCTATACCAGTGTATCTACCGCCTAACAGGCTACGAAATTGTACTGGATAAATTCGACCTAACCGCCAAAGGGGAAGGGGAAGACGGTTTGGGCCAAGCTGACATCATTGCCAACTACAAAGGCCGTAAATACCACGGTACGGGACTTGCGACTGATATTGTTGAAGCCTCTGGCCAAGCGCTATTGCATGTAATCAACAGCATCCACCGCGCCGATCAAATTGCTGAAATTAAAGAGCGTACCGCGACGGTATAACACCGCGCCTCAATCTAATCTTAGGCGTAGCCAGTGATAGCAAGATGACACACGCTACGCCAGCCCAATTTATGACGATTAACAACAAATTACGGAGACAACTAACCATGGCAGGTACATATAAAATTGCGGTTCTACCGGGTGACGGTATTGGTCCAGAAGTGATGCAGCAAGCCCATAAAGTGCTAGATGCCGTTGAAGCTAAGTTCGGCTTTACCCTAGAGCGTGCCGAATTTGATGTGGGTGGTATTGCGATTGATAACCATGGCTGTCCCCTACCCGATGCAACCCTAAAAGGTTGTGAAAATTCTGATGCCGTATTGTTTGGCTCGGTGGGTGGCCCTAAATGGGAACACCTAGCGCCGAATGATCAACCTGAGCGTGGTGCACTACTGCCACTGCGCAAGCATTTTCAGCTATTCTGTAACTTGCGTCCTGCCCAAATTCATAGCGGGCTAGAGACGTTCTCACCACTGCGCGCAGATATTTCTGAACGAGGTTTCGATATTGTCGTGGTTCGCGAACTAACGGGTGGGATCTACTTCGGCCAACCTAAAGGCCGTGAGGGTGAAGGCCCACAAGAAAAAGCCTACGACACCGAGATTTACCATCGCTACGAGATAGAGCGCATTGCCCGTATTGCGTTTGAATCAGCGATGCTACGCAACAAAAACGTCTACTCGATTGACAAAGCTAATGTGCTACAAAGCTCAATCCTATGGCGTGAAGTGGTCGAAGAAATCGCGAAAGATTACCCTGAAGTCACGCTTAATCACATGTACATTGATAACGCGACCATGCAGCTGATCAAAGACCCGTCTCAGTTTGATGTCATGCTGTGCTCAAACATTTTCGGCGACATTATTTCCGATGAATGCGCAATGATCACAGGCTCAATGGGGATGCTACCGTCGGCAAGCTTGAACCAAGAAAAGTTCGGCATGTACGAGCCAGCAGGTGGTTCCGCTCCTGATATCGCGGGCAAAAACATTGCCAACCCTGTCGCCCAAATTCTGTCGGCAGCATTGATGCTGCGCTATAGCTTAGGTGAAGAAGAGGCTGCCCGCGCCATTGAACTAGCGGTGTCGCAAGCACTTGAAGCCGGTGAACTAACCGCAGATTTAGCGGGTAAAGGCCAAGCCCTGACCACCAGCGAAATGGGCGATAAGATCGCTACCTATATTCGCCAAGCATAAGCAATACCGGCAAGGAGCACTTAGCAATGTCAGCACAATATACAGAAAATAAAGCGCCTAAAACGCTATACGAAAAAGTTTACGATGCCCATGTTGCGGTTGCCGCACAAGGCGAGAATCCAATTTTATATATCGACCGTCACTTGGTACACGAAGTGACATCACCGCAAGCTTTTGATGGTTTACGTGAAAAAGGGCGCCCCGTTCGCCAAGTCGGTAAAACATTTGCCACCATGGATCATAATGTCTCGACCCAAACCAAAGACATTAATGCCTCTGGTGAAATGGCGCGTATCCAAATGGAAACGCTGGCCAAAAACTGTGAAGAGTTTGGCGTCACCCTTTACGATCTAAACCATAAATACCAAGGTATTGTGCATGTGATGGGCCCCGAGCTGGGCATTACCCTACCTGGCATGACGATTGTTTGTGGTGATTCACACACGGCAACACACGGTGCGTTTGGCTCATTAGCCTTTGGGATTGGCACCTCAGAAGTTGAACACGTATTAGCGACTCAAACGCTCAAACAAGCGCGCGCCAAAACCATGAAAATCGAAGTCAAAGGCAAAGTTGCTGAAGGCATTACGGCTAAAGATATCGTGCTAGCCATCATAGGCAAAACGACAGCCGCGGGCGGTACTGGCTATGTGGTTGAATTTTGTGGTGAAGCGATAACAGATTTGTCAATGGAAGGGCGGATGACGGTGTGTAACATGGCGATCGAATTAGGTGCAAAAGCGGGCTTGATTGCCCCCGATCAAACCACCTACGACTACATTAAAAACCGTAAATTCTCACCAACAGATAGTCACTTCGATGCCGCAGTTGAATACTGGAATACCCTAAAAACCGATGAGGGTGCCGTCTTCGATGCGACAGTAACGTTAGAAGCCGCCGAGATTAAACCACAAGTAACTTGGGGCACAAACCCCGGCCAAGTTATCGCAATTGATACGCCGATTCCAAGCCCAGCTGACTTTGCTGACCCCGTTGAAAAAGCATCAGCGGAAAAAGCTTTGGCCTATATGGGGCTAGAAGCGGGGAAAACACTGTCTGACTTTTCAATTGATAAAGTCTTTATTGGTTCTTGTACCAACTCACGGATAGAAGATATGCGCGCCGCTGCCGCCATCGCAAAAGGCCGCAAAGTTGCCGCCAATGTGCAAGCGCTGGTTGTGCCAGGATCTGAGCAAGTCAAAGCCCAAGCAGAGCAAGAAGGCTTGGATAAAATATTCATCGATGCAGGCTTTGAATGGCGTCTACCAGGTTGCTCTATGTGTCTCGCGATGAACAACGACCGCCTAGGGCCAAAAGAGCGCTGCGCCTCCACCAGCAATCGTAACTTTGAAGGTCGCCAAGGCCGTGATGGCCGCACCCACCTTGTTAGTCCTGCAATGGCAGCCGCTGCAGCATGTGCTGGCCATTTTGTAGATATTCGCGACTTAGACAGCGCAACGGCATAATCGAGAGGAAGATAACAATGGCAGGTTTTAAACAACATACAGGCTTGGTTGTGCCGCTAGATATCGCCAACATCGATACCGACGCAATCATCCCTAAGCAATTTCTACAAAAAGTGACACGTACAGGCTTTGGAAAACATTTGTTCCACGACTGGCGTTTTCTTGATGATGCAGGCGAACAAGCAAACCCTGAGTTTGTAATGAATGCGCCGCGCTACCAAGGAGCAAGCATTTTGCTGGCACGTGAGAACTTCGGTTGCGGCTCTTCACGTGAACATGCGCCGTGGGCGCTAGCAGATTACGGCATCCAAGTGATGATCGCACCGAGTTTTGCCGACATTTTTTATGGCAACTCGATCAACAACCAGATGGTGCCAGTACGCTTGAGCGAACAAGAAGTCGATGAGATTTTCCAGTTTGTCGAAAACACAGCTGGCGCTGAAATCACTGTCGATCTTGAAACCATGTTAGTCACGGCTAACGGCAAGCAATACCACTTTGAGATTGATGAATTCCGCCGTCATTGCTTATTGAATGGGCTGGATAACATCGGCCTGACGCTGCAACATGAAGATAAAATTGCCGCTTACGAAGATAATATCCCTGAATTTTTAAGGTAAACATCGTCTTTGTTAGCGCTCACTTACACGATAAGAGACTAACCACAGCACCCTGCGAGGCAGGGTGTTATTTTTTGCGGCTTGAAACTTACCGCTTATATCACTCGTTCACGTCCCCTATGCAACAAAGAACTCACCGACAGGGTCGTAGGCTAACCCACTATAAAATGAGATCACAGAGTATGCCCAACATTGCAGCTAGAATCATAAGAGCAATGCACTCCTATGATTCTAACTCACTCGCCAACGCAAAATGACGAATAACCAACTTAACGAGTACGCTTGCGAATTTCGGCGTATTTTTTTAATCCAGCCTTCGCGGCTTTTTCAGCAACAGCATGATAAGCCCACTCAACGACTTCGTCGTGAGTCGACATCGGCGGGTATGGCTGCAAAGTTCGACGTTTGACTCTGTTTAAACATTTTTGAATCATCTTATCTTGCAGTTCATTGTGAGTACATACGACCGAACCGTCAAAATGCTGGACGTGCATCCCATGAGCTATCATTACACGACTTAACACAATAAACCGATGGCATTCAATAGGATCGGCTTTGGCTGCCATCAAAACGCCTCCCGTTCCGATGGCTTTCAATGCTTTTACCCCTTCTTGATAGCGTTCTCTTGCCAGTACCTCTTGATATTGCACATTACCGCGATTCAACGGCGCTTTCTCATCATGGTTTCTTGGGCCAAGTAATTGCCCAAGGTACATATATTGCCATCCATGCTTTTCTAGGACGCTTTTTAATCTGAGTTGCTGATATTGTGGAAACATTCGGCTACCTGGGAAACTGCGAATATCCACCAGAACCTTAGCTTCACCACATTGCTCAAGCCGATAAAGAAAGTCTTCTATTGAATAATTGGAATGCCCAATCGTGTACCACATAATTAACTTCTCTGAGGAGCTGAAAAATCTGGCATGTCGAACTTACGGAACACAAGCCAATGACAAAACGGGACCACAAGATACGCAGCAACCATACCAACAGGGATACCTACCGCAACGGCTTTTAACAAAATAACCATGTCGAAACCCATTCTCGGGATCAAAGCAAAAGGCACCATAATCAAACTCATGACCACAGACATTAAGAAGCTAAATACCGCCCCTTTTTTATGCTTAGAAAGATCTGGCGCATATTTGCTGATAAAAAAGCCAACCCCAATGCCAACGAAGGCACCCGCAGGAATAGTCAAAGGAAGTTGCATAAGCCAATTTAGCAGATCAAAAGGTTGGTTATAAGAGGTTAAAAAGATCAGATTCATTGCAAGGGAAAAAGTAACAGATACAAGCAAGCCAAACTTGCGACGATTGCGGTTGTTTACAGACATAAAAAAGCCTCTCATTTGGATTGAGAGGCGATAATATATAAACATTTTTGAAAATATCAGTCTAGTAATTTTGTTAAAAATTCCTATAAGGCAAGTTAAACAACCATCTAACAACTGTAAAACCTGTAATAAAAAGCCTTTCACCTCGGTCTAAAGTTATTAGGTTATTACTGATTAAAAAGGTTGATTATGCCGTCTCGTCTTTTACTTCCCTTGCACCTTGTTTTGGTAGCATTCATCTTGCTCGTCAGTAGCACTGTGTTCGCAGCCCCAAAAGCGGATTTATGGCCATACTGGCAAAGCAGTGATGAAACTAACTCCATGCCAATCAACCACCAGTTGTGGCAACAGACGCTTAATCACTACATAGTGCAGCAAGGGGAGCAAACGCTATTTAGCTATCACCAAGTCGATCAAGAGGGAAAATGGCAGCTTGATCGCTACATTCGAGAAATGAGTAAACTCAACCCGTTGGCATACCGCAAAGCGGAACAATTTGCCTACTGGATCAATCTGTATAACGCACTGACCGTCAAACTCATTGTTGATAATTACCCCGTCAAATCGATCACAAAACTCGGCGGCTTGTTTAGTTTTGGCCCCTGGGATGATGAAGTGGTCACCATCAACGGCAAAAAGCTCACCCTCAATGATATCGAGCACCGTATCTTGCGTCCGATTTGGCAAGACAAACGTATTCACTATGCAGTGAACTGTGCGAGTCTAGGTTGCCCTAACCTACAACCCCATGCCTTCACGGCCAGCAATAGTAACCACTTACTCGATCTAGCCGCCAAACAATTCATCAACAGTAAAAAAGGCGTTCTTAGCACGAATAACAAGACCCAGCTGTCGTCCATCTACGATTGGTATCAAGCAGACTTCGGCAACACAACGCAGCTCCAGCAACACTTAAATCAGTACCGCACCACACCTGTGGTACTCAAAACAATTGATTATGATTACGACTGGGCATTGAACGAGGCAAAATAATGCCAATCATTGTCTTCATGCCCTAGCAACACCACGCTTGCACTATTACAATGACGACGTTCTCATTGGGGAGCTAAATAGAAGGTTGACACTTTCTTTCGGCTGAGATTGCACACGCAGAACCCACAGAACCTGAACCAGCTAATACTGGCGTAGGAATTGAGAAGTCGCTAAGCATCGCCTATATCGCTAGGTATGCCCTTCAGCCGCCCTTTTCTCAACCCTCGCTCATTTGATTTATTGCCAGCAGGATGCAACGGCATCAGGAGCGCTTTGTGAAAAAACTACTACCTTTACTTACCTTAACACTCGCGAGCAGCAGTGTATTTGCCGCCGAACAAGACCCAAAAGCAACACTAACGGTTTACACCTATAGCTCATTTGCCTCAGATTGGGGCCCTGGCCCAGCCATTAAAACTGCATTCGAAGCAGAATGCGATTGTAACTTAAACTTAGTGGCACTCGATGATGGCGTGTCTATTCTTAACCGCGTGCGCTTGGAAGGTAACAACAGCAAAGCAGATATCTTATTAGGGCTTGATAACAACCTTATCGAAGAAGCTAAAAAAACCGGCCTGCTCGCGCAACATAAGGTCGATACCAGCAAAGTTACGCTACCAAATGGCTGGAATGACACCACCTTTGTGCCTTACGATTATGGTTACTTTGCCTTTGTTTACGACAGCACCAAGCTAAAGACCCCACCAAAGAGCTTAAAAGAATTAGTCGAGCGTGATGATCTGTCGATCCTTTACCAAGATCCTCGTACTTCAACCCCAGGCCAAGGCTTGATGCTGTGGATGAAATCGGTTTATGGCGATCAAGCAGCCAATGCCTGGCAGCAACTGGCCAAGAAAACAGTCACCGTCACCAAAGGTTGGTCCGAAGCCTATAGCATGTTCCTCAAAGGGGAAGCAGATATGGTGTTGTCATACACCACTTCTCCGGCTTACCACATCATCGCAGAACAAAAGAACCAATATATCGCAGCTGATTTCAGCGAAGGGCATTACATGCAAGTGGAAGTGGCCGCCAAACTTAAAAATAGCCCACACCCTAAGTTAGCCGATCAATTTATGGACTTCATTGTTAGTGATGGCTTCCAATCCAATATGGCCACAGGTAACTGGATGTACCCAGTAACAAATCAACAACTGCCTGACGGTTTTAACCAGCTGACCGTCCCAGCCAAAGCACTGGAATTTGATGCAACAGATGTTGCCAAGCAGCGCCGCAGCTGGATTCGCGAATGGCAACACGCCCTCACGCAATAAAGGCATTTCGTTTGAACACTCGCTTTACCTCGTTATTACCCGGCATCATGGCTGCTGGGTGCATCACCGCGCTAATGGTATTTGCCATTAGCGCCTTGTTTGGACACGCCGATGAACTATCCCCATTAACACTATGGCACGACCCCTATTTACGCCATGTTACTGGGTTTAGTTTCTACCAAGCATTCCTCTCAACCCTATTGAGTGTGGTGCCTGCGATCCCCGTCGCCTATGCACTTTCTCGCCGTCAATTTATTGGACGCGCCTTGTTGTTGCGGATCTTTGCCATGACACTGGTACTGCCCGTTTTGGTTGCCGTGTTTGGCTTACTGTCAATATACGGTAAAAGCGGCCTAATCAATCAATGGCTTGCCGTTATTGGTGTGGATATCCAGCTCAATATTTATGGTTTAAGCGGGATCTTACTGGCCCATATTTTTTTAAATCTGCCCCTCGCGGTACGTTTATTACTGCAAAGTTTAGAAGGGATCCCTCACGAGCAGCATCAGCTTGCTGCACATTTAGGAATGACCGGGTGGGACAAATTTCGTTTAGTCGCTTGGCCTCGGTTGCAACAACAACTACCGCACGTGATCGGCTTGATCTTTATGCTGTGTTTCACCAGTTTCGCGGTGATCATGTCACTGGGTGGCGGGCCTAAAGCCACTACCATTGAACTGGCGATTTACCAAGCCCTGCGTTACGACTTTGATCTGGCCGCAGGTGCTTTGCTGGCATTGTGGCAAATGCTACTGTGCAGCTCGTTAGTGTTAGTTTCACAACGTTTTGCTAAACCGTTAGCTACGCTGAGCGGCACGGTCAATCAAGCCCCTCATCACTACCAAGATACATGGCAGAGTAAACTCTGGGACGGTTTATGGATTAGCGGTGTGATCTTACTGGTTGCGCCTCCGCTCTTGTCTGTGATCACCGCAGGGCTTAATCAACAGCTGATTGCTCAATTAAGCTCAGCCAAGCTCTGGCAAGCTATCAGCCATTCATTACAGATCGCAGCCATGTCTTGTGTGATAGCCGTTGTCAGCGGTATTGCTATTTTACTGACCAGCCGTCAATGGCGATTACAACGCAAAAAGTGGGCCGCCGATGGCATTGAATTAATCGGCGCCATCATTCTGGTCACCCCAGGGTTAGTGCTCAGTACTGGGCTATTTTTGTTACTGCGCCAATATACCGATGCCTTTGCGATGGCCTTCTGGGTGGTAGTCACCGTCAATGCGCTAATGGCACTGCCTTATGTGATCAAAACACTCAGTCAGCCCATGCTCCATATTGCCCAACAATTTAACCCACTTTGCGCCAGTTTGGGGATGACAGGCTTGTCTCGGCTACGATTATTGGAATGGCGAGCATTACGCAAGCCGCTCTCGCAAGCCTTCGCTATCGGCTTTGTCTTATCGCTGGGCGATTTAAGTGCGATTGCCTTATTTGGCAGCCAAGACTTTAAAACCTTACCGCTGTATTTATTTGAATTATTAGGTAGCTATCAAATGGATGCTGCCGCCGTCGCCGCACTCTTGTTGCTCCTACTCAGCCTAGGCTTATTTACCCTGGTTGAAACTGCGCTGCTTAGGAAGAAATGATATGTTGAAGTTAGATCAGCTTACCCATAGCTACCAGCCCCATGCTGCTCATGGACAAGCCATGCATTTGTCCTTTTCACTCGAGGCGCAGCAAGGTGATATTGTGGCGTTAATTGGCCCAAGTGGCGCAGGGAAAAGTACCTTACTGGCATTGATTGCAGGCTTTCTTAAGCCGAATAGCGGCCAGCTCACCATCGCCAATCAGGTTATTGATCAACAAGCCCCCGCAGAGCGACCTTTGTCGATGCTGTTTCAAGAGCATAATTTATTTCCGCATCTCACCGTGTCTGAAAATATTGGGCTGGGAATGCACCCAGGGTTAAAACTGAGCCAAGCTGATAAAGAAGCTATCGTGGTTGCAGCAGCGCGAGTTGGCATTCAGCAATACTTAGATCGCCTCCCCGAGCAACTCTCTGGCGGCCAAAAACAACGCGTGGCGCTCGCGCGTTGTTTAGTGCGCCATCGCCCCTTGTTGCTACTTGATGAACCCTTTTCGGCTCTGGATCCCGCCCTGCGCAAAGAAATGTTAGAGCTAGTAAGAAGTCTCGCCCGCGAGCATAAGATCACGGTTCTCATGGTTACCCATAGCCCTGACGACGCCCTCAAGATTGCCAATAAGTGCGCGTTTATCACTAACGGCAGCATCACAGTATTTGGTGACACGCAGCCGATGCTGACACAACCACAGAATGCAGCGCTCAAGCACTACCTTGGCCATTAAAGGTAAACAATGTAGTAGAAAAAAGAGAAAGGGAGAACCCAAATGGTGTTCTCCCTTTTTGATATTCAGACTTTTAATTTAGGATAAAATTAGAGATTTTCTTCAGCAAATTCAGCCAAACGGCTACGTACAACGCCATTAAGATAAATATTGGCGCTTCCTTCGAAGTTTTTAAAGCGCTCAACGATATAAGTAAGCCCTGACGTTACAGGCGATAGGTAATTAGAATCAATCTGCGCAAGGTTACCCGAACAGACTAGCTTAGTGCCTTCACCACAGCGGGTGATGATGGTTTTGATTTGCGATGCGGTTAAGTTTTGGCACTCATCCAGCAATACAAACGCATTTTGGATGGAACGACCGCGCATGAAGTTTATCGATTTGAATTGAATATTGGCTTTATCGAAGATGTACTTCATCGAGCCATCCGTACATACATCATTTTTGTGAAGCGCTTCCATGGTATCGGTCACCGCCGCCAACCATGGCATCATTTTCTCTTCTTCCGTACCGGGTAAGAAACCAATCGACTCGGCAATTTCTGGCGTATTACGCGTGACAATAATTTTATCGTACATGCCCTTCTCAATGACTTGCTCTAATGCTGATGCCATTGCCAAAATGGTTTTACCACAGCCCGCAGGCCCCGTTAAAATCACTAAGTCGATATCAGGATCGAGCATGGCATCAAGCGCCATTCCTTGGTAGACATTTTTAGGGTGAATGCCCCATGCCTGACGATGCATTAATCGATCATGGCCTATGTCTTTCAATACCACACTTTCACCATCAATTTGCTTGATACGCGCAGCAAACTCGTGCTCTTCATCGATCAGATATTGATTAACGAACGGCTTATCAAACAAAGCAATAGGCAGTGTATGTAAGGTGGCACGGCCTCGACTTTCTGATTGGCACTCTCCCACTTGATCCCAGAAGCGACCAGGGTACTCAATAAAACCTTTGGTGAGTAAGCTAACATCATCGATCAACTGATCTGAACGATAATCATCAACGAAATACACCCCCGCACCTTTAGCGCGTAAACGCATATTGATGTCTTTGGTGATCAAGACTACATCACGTGGCGCATAGTGCTGCTGTAAGTGGAGTACAGCATTCAATATACGGTTGTCACCCGCTTTATCAGTAAATGCATGCACAGTTTCAGTGATCTCGTAATCCGCAAAGATAGCAATAGTGCCATTGTGTGCGGTTTGTTTTGAGAAAGGGATCCCCGCCGAGATCTGCTCGGGAGTCGCATCGTGGAAAATATCTTCTAACGCTCGAATCGCGACTCGGGCATCGCGAGCAACATCACGCTTGCTATCCTTGATGCGATCAAGTTCTTCGAGGACGGTCATCGGTATGACGACATCATGTTCTTGGAAGGAATAAATCGCGAGAGGCTCGTGTAGCAAGATATTAGTATCGAGAACAAAGACTTTCCGATCTGAATCGCCCATAGGCACCTCCTTGGTAACATTCAGGCAGTATTACATCTACCACCACTCTTTAAGCGTATGACAGTTATTGGCATTTGTTGCTTTTTCACAAAACTATCGCTCCTGTGACTCTATTAAAGACCGGATATTTTTAAATAAATGTGACAAAACTACTTTGTCGCATTCAGAACACTTTCACCGTGACCTCTTTCACATCATGCAGTAACATGACTCCCCTTTTTTCTGGTACGAATTCTGGCTTACACTTATAGCTACGTATTTTTGAGCGACATATGACACCTTGCGTGTTTCATGCTTCGCCAAAGCGCGAATACCAGATAACGCATTTTCAATTTTCAAAGAATTTAGAAGGTTTTAGCCACTATGCCATTTGCTTTGGGTCAACGTTGGATCAGTGATACTGAAAGTGATTTAGGATTAGGTACCGTTGTCGCCTGTGATGCACGTACTGTCAGCCTAATGTTCTCCGCGAGTGAAGAGAGCCGCCTGTATTCCCGAAACGAAGCCCCTGTAACCCGCGTGATGTTCAACGTGGGCGATGTGGTTGAAAGCCATGAAGGTTGGTCTTTAAACGTTGAACGCGTCGATGAAGACGGTGGTGTATTCACTTACGTGGGTACACGCACCGATACGGGTGAAGAAGACGTTAAGTTACGTGAGATTTTCCTTAATCACCAAATCCGCTTCAACAAGCCACAAGACAAACTCTTTGCAGGTCAAATCGATCGTATGGATCGCTTTGCACTGCGCTACCGTGCGCTAAAAAACCAATACGAACAACATAAGAGCCCACTGCGTGGATTATGTGGCATGCGCGCCGGTTTAATTCCTCATCAGCTGTTCATCGCCCATGAAGTCGGGCGCCGTTATGCACCGCGTGTATTGCTGGCCGATGAAGTAGGTTTAGGTAAAACCATTGAAGCTGGCATGATCATCCACCAGCAAGTGTTGTCAGGCCGTGCTGAACGTATTTTGATCTTGGTACCAGAAACCCTACAGCACCAATGGCTAGTTGAGATGATGCGTCGCTTTAACCTGCACTTCTCTATTTTTGATGAAGAACGTTGCGTTGAAGCTTATGCCGATTCAGCCAACCCATTCGATACCGCGCAATACGTCCTATGTTCATTAGACTTCCTGCGTAAGAGTCGTCGCCGTTTTGAACAAGCGCTGGATGCCGATTGGGATCTTTTAGTTGTCGATGAAGCCCACCACCTTGAGTGGAGTGAAGACAAACCAAGCCGCCAATACCAAGTGGTAGAAGCGATTGCTGAAAAAACACCAGCGGTATTACTGCTAACGGCAACGCCTGAGCAACTTGGCCACGAAAGTCACTTCGCCCGTTTACGCCTACTGGATCCTGATCGTTTCTACGATTACCAAGCGTTTGTTGAAGAAGAGCGCCAGTACGCGCCCGTTGCCGATGCGGTATCACGCCTATTATCGGGTGAGAAGCTTGATAACGACGCGAAAAACACATTGGCTGAACTGCTGTCCGAGCAAGATATCGAGCCAATGCTACGCATTATCGAATCAAGCAGTGCTGATGATGAGCAAAGCCAAACCGTACGTCATGAGCTGATCGATAACTTAATGGATCGCCATGGTACAGGGCGTGTGCTATTCCGTAATACCCGCTCTGCAATTAAAGGCTTTCCAACCCGTCATCTAAACCTTTACCCACTGGCGATGCCAACCCAGTACACCACTGCGATGCGTGTTGCGAACATGATGATGGGCAAAGTCAGCGATGAAGAAAAAGTGCTGAAACTGCTTTACCCTGAAGACATCTTCCAAGAATTTGAAGGGGAATCAGCCACATGGTGGAACTTCGATCCACGTGTAAACTGGTTACTTGATACGCTCAAAGCCAACCGCAATGAAAAAGTGTTAGTGATTTGTTCTCGCGCCCAAACGGCATTAACACTAGAACAGGCACTGCGCGAGCGTGAAGGTATTCGCTCTACCGTGTTCCACGAAGGCATGTCAATCATCGAGCGCGATAAAGCCGCAGCGTACTTCGCCCAAGAAGAAGACGGCGCACAAGTGCTGCTGTGTTCTGAAATCGGCTCTGAAGGGCGTAACTTCCAGTTCGCGAATCAGTTGGTGATGTTTGATCTACCAAACAACCCCGATCTGCTTGAGCAACGCATCGGCCGCTTAGACCGTATTGGTCAGAAACGTGATATCGAAATTCATGTTCCTTTCCTTGAAGGTACCTCGCAAGCCCTACTAGCACGCTGGTTTAACGAAGGCCTTAATGCCTTTGAAGAGACTTGCCCAACAGGTCGTGCGGTATACGATCACGTTCGTAGTGACCTGATTGCTTTACTGACCAGCAATGAACATAGCAGTGAAGCACTCGATGCCTTGATTGAGCAAAGTGCCACCATGCACAACGAGCTGAAATCGAAACTAGAGCAAGGCCGTGACCGTCTATTGGAAATTCACTCAAACGGTGGTGATGCAGCAAACGAGCTCGTCGACCGTATTTCAGCCAAAGATGGCGATACCAACTTGGTGACTTTCGCCCTAGGTCTGTTTGATACCATCGGCTTAAACCAAGATGACAAAGGCGAAAATGCCATTGTCGTTTCGCCGTCAGAACACATGATGGTCGCCAGCTACCCTGGCTTACCTTATGACGGTTGTACTATCACTTTTGATCGTGATACCGCACTTTCGCGAGAAGATCTTCACTTCCTGAGCTGGGAGCACCCGATGATCCAAGGCGGTATTGATTTACTGCTCTCTGAAGGGGTCGGCACCACTGCGGTTTCCTTGTTGAAGAACAAGGCGCTGCCAGCGGGTACACTGCTGCTTGAATTGGTCTACGTGGTTGACGCCCAAGCACCAAAACAATCGGGGATTGGTCGCTTCTTGCCGCAAACACCGATTCGTATTTTGCTGGATGCCAAAGGTAACAACCTATCGGCACAAGTGGAATTTGAAGGCTTTAACCGCCAGCTCAGCCCTGTTAATCGCCACCTTGGTAGCAAGTTGGTAAACTCGGTACAAAAAGAAGTACACGTACTGATTGAACACGCAGAGCAAGTGATCGCCAAAGAAGCGGTGACCATTCGTGAAAATGCACAAGCTGAGATGGAAAGCACCTTACGTGCCGAGCTTGATCGTCTGCAAGCATTGAAAGCAGTGAACCCAAATATTCGTGATGATGAGCTAGAGCTAATTGAATCACAGATCCAAGACCTGACTACATACATCAGTAAGGCGCAGGTACAGTTAGACTCACTACGCTTAATCGCAGTCAGTCATAACTAAAACGGCTCTGGGTTTCACAACCATTGAACGGATAAGCCAAGACCGTATCGTGCTAGCATGATGCGGTCTTTCCTTATCACAAACACATTAAACCACGTCCAATCTGGATAATCAGATCGAGCATGCTATGAACCCATTACCAGTACTGGATTACCATCCCCCTCTCGACCCTTGGCTTGATATTTTGTATCAAGACGATGACTTTATTGCCTTAAATAAACCCGCAGGGTTACTGTCGAACCCAGGACGACTGCCAGAGCACAACGACAGTATTTACAGCCGAGTACGCCGTGATCACCCGGATTCACATATTGTGCACCGTTTAGATATGGGCACCTCAGGCTTAATTATTATGGCGCTGAACAAGGCGGCAGAACGCGACTTACACGCACAATTTCGCGAGCGCTTAACTCATAAGGTTTATTACGCGCTGGTTTGGGGGCATATCGAGCAAGATGAAGGTTCGGTGGATTTACCCTTGATTTGTGACTGGCATAACCGCCCTCGTCAAAAAATCTGCCACACAGACGGTAAACCCTCACTCACCCATTACAATGTCGTGCGGCGTAACCCTGATAATACGACCTTAGTACGACTATTGCCGATCACTGGCCGCTCTCATCAGTTACGCTTACACATGATGGCGTTAGGTCACCCAATCATAGGTGATGAGTTTTATGCCAATGATGAAGCAAAAGCAATGTCACCTCGGTTGAACTTGCATGCAACAGAGCTATGCCTGTACCACCCAGCGACTAATCAGCCGACCCACCTTTTTGCACCTTGTGATTTTTACCCTGATGCGCCAACACAAACGCTGCCACTCAATACGCCGCGGCCTGAAGAACCTGAACGCCAATCACGCCGTGCTAAACGTGCTGAAAAGCGTAAAATTCACGAAGCATTAGTCGCTCGTGCATTATTAGCCCGAGAACAATCAGGATCGAACTAATCAATAACAATATTGAGAACATAAAAAACGGGCGCCCCATGTTAGGGCGCCCGTTTTACATTCCATTCGATATATTACTTATCGTGCTTTTCTTTTCGGATCAGATCATAAGCGGCTTGAAGTTCTTGCGTTTTTTGCTTCGCCAGTTCCATCATCTCTGGTGGTAACCCTTTTGCCGCCAGCTTATCAGGGTGATGTTCATTCATCTGCTTACGATAAGCACGTTTAAGCTCTTGTGCCGACGCAGTTGGGCTCACCCCTAATACATCATAAGCTGCCGCCAACTGATCTTTACTTGGTGGTGCTTTAAAGCCCCCGGCACCTTGCTGTTGCTGATGGAAGCCCCCCTGCTGGAAACGAAACGCCGCTTCTTGCATATGAAGACGCTGCTCTAATTGACGCTCAGAGAAGCCAAGGTAGCGAGCGATAACATGCAATAGTTGACGTTCATTAGGGTGAAGCGAGCCATCCGCAAACGCAGCTTGGATTTGTAACTCTAGGAAAAATTGCAGTAAATCTGCACGCCCAGCACAGTTTTGACGTACACGCTGCAAGGTTTCTTCTAACGGAAAATCATCATTTTTACCGTCACGAAACGCATTTTGCGCCTGACGGCGAGATTCGCCCTGTAACCCCATACGCTCCATGATTGCGGTGGCGACACGGATTTCTTCTTGCGTCACGCGCCCTTTCGCTTTGGCCACATGCCCCATCACGGCAAAGCCAGCATGGAAAAAATCGGCCTGACGTTCCGCTTGGCTTGCTTGACTGCCGCCAAACCCACCAAATCCGCCACCATAAACATTTCGTCGTGCTTTATCGAACTTATGGCCTAAAAATAGGCCTAAGAACAAACCAAAAGGGCCACCAAGAAGGAAACCAAAAAATGCACCAAGTATTTTGCCCCACACCTGCATTCGATACTCTCTGGTAATTTGCTAAATTTAAAATATATTTAGCTCGACAACATCGTCGAAAACGTGCTGTCGAGTAGAATTTGCATTATGATAGCTGTCATTTATCGGGAATGCTTGTAAAAAGCGCCACCAATTCGCGACGCAACAAAAATTCAATACAGGAATGTGAAATTAAATGTCATTAACCTCCCGCAGCATACTTGCAACCATGATTAGCCTTGCCCTTTATGGACCGGCGATGGCAGATGACAATCCACAAGCCACAAACAAGACCAATAACGATACAACAAAAGCAGCCTCATCAGCCGCTCAGCAACCTGAGCCAGAGACGCTTGATGTATCGCTATCCGAACTTGAAATGGTCAAAGGCACCTGTATCGCACCACAAAATCGTACGGCTGAACCTGACGAACAACCCGTTCACATTTCAGCCGATCAGGCGACGGCGGAAAGTGCCATTGCAATCACCTATTCAGGTGATGTGGTCGTGAAACAAGGCCACCGCACTGTAGCCGCAGATACTGCTACCTATCACCAACCTGATAATAGTGTCACCGCAGAAGGTAACGTCTACTTCCATGATGGTGGCATGGAAGTCTATTCCGACCGCTTAGAAAGTGATTTAGACACTGAAGACTCCGAAATGGAGAATGCCGTCTACAACATGACCTGTGAGCCAGGCCGTGGTGAAGCTGAAAAAGTAATCAAAGATGGTTTGGAATATTACCGCCTAAAAAATGGTACCTACACCACCTGCCCAGCCGATGATCAAAGTTGGCGTTTTTCAGCAACCAGTATCGAACGCGAAACCGATTCACCCTTCGCTAACTTATACAACGCCCGCTTTGAAGTCGCAGACGTGCCAATTTTTTACTTACCGTACCTGCGCGTGCCTGTCGGGAGCGAACGTTTAACCGGCTTTTTGTACCCGAATATTAAACTAAACTCGCGTGATGGTTTCACCGTACAAACGCCATTTTATTGGAATATCGCGCCTAACTACGATATGACAATTACCCCTAAGTACATGACAAGTCGTGGTTTACAGCTCAACACTGAATTCCGTTATTTGACAGTCTTTGGTTCAGGTAGCCTAAAAAGCGAGTACCTAGGCAGTGACCAAAAGTTCCCAGATAAGGGCAGTCGCTGGGCATTCAACGTTAGCCATCGAGGTGTTTATCAAAGCCACTGGCTATTTGAAGTTGATTACAGCAAAGTTAGCGATGTTACTTACTTTAACGATCTCGACTCTAACGTTGGTAAGCGTGAAGACAACAACCTGTTGCAAACAGCGGAAGCGTCCTATCGGGCGCAAAATTGGGATGCGACGTTACGGGTGCGTGACTTCCAACCACTGACATCCGGTACGTCATCAAACTACCGCTTAATGCCACAAGTGGAAGCGAACTATTATCGTCCTGATCTGCCTTATGGTTTCGATTTTTCAATGAACAGCCATATCAGCCGCTTTGAAAATGATGACCCAAATAAACCATCAGCCGATCGTTTGCATCTAGAGCCAACATTAACACTGCCGTACTCGACGCCTTGGTGGTCTATCACCTCTGAAGCTAAGCTCATGTATAGCTATTACAATCAGAGTTTTGATAAAAATGTCAGTGCGAACCAAGATTTAGAAGAGAGCGTCTCTCGCCTGATCCCCAGCGCACGGATCCACTCAGGTTTATACCTTGAGCGCAATACCAGTATTTGGGGCGATGCCTACACCCAAAGCTTAGAACCGCAGGTTCAGTATCTGTACGTGCAAAACGTTGATCAAAGAAGCATTTATGATGCATACGACACCACACTGCTGCAAACCGACTATTACGGTCTGTTCCGTGATAAACGTTATTCCAGTGTCGATCGCATTGCCGCAGCCAACCAGTTTACGGTAGGTGCATCGACCCGGTACTTTGATAATCAATATGTGGAGCGCTTTAATCTCTCGATTGGGCAGATTTTCTATTTGAACCCGGGCGCAGCTGACATTGATAGTAGCAGTAACACAACAGCACCAAGCTACTCAGCAACGGCGTTAGAGTCTGACTTTAACTATGATGATTGGCTATTTTTCCATGGCGGCTTACAGTATGACGCAGGTAGTAATGCCATCCAATTTGCCAATTCTACCTTGGAATATCGCGAGTCAAGTTTCTTTACCCAAATGAACTACCGTTATGTATCGAAAGAGTATATCAAGAGCAGTTTGGAAGATAATGACCAAATAGATAACTATACAAAGGATGGTATCTCACAAGCAGGGATTGTCACTGGTTTCCCCATTTATGGCGGCCTAAGTGTACGTGGTGATTATTATCGCGACCTCACTGAAAACCAGATGATTGAGAGCCAAATATCCATGAGCTACCGAACCTCTTGTTGGCTAATCACCTTGGGTTATAACAAATACTTAGTTGCCCGAGGCAATGTAAACTCCGATCCCGCAACGTATGAAAGTAACGTCAGCGTGTCCTTTGCTTTACTGGGGCTTGCTGGTGTTAATAGTTTTGGCGCATCAACGGCGAAAGGTAATGCGATCGGTTACGGTCAACCATTTAACCTAAACAACTAATTACATATTCTGGTGTCTAACGCGTAGCGTTCTATACATCACGATAAATTTACGCGCACTGCGCAACATGGAAATCAGTATGAAGAAGTGGAAGTCCTCACTACTAGGCTTAATGATATGGGGCGCAGCGGCAAGTAGCTTCGCTGCACCAACGGAAATGGATAAAGTTGTCACCATTGTCAATGACAGCGTCATTTTGCAAAGTGATATTGATGCAATGCTAAAGACCGTCCGTCTTAATGCGGCCGATCAAAACCAAGCATTGCCAGCAACGGACGTGCTGACCGAGCAGGTCAAAGAAAAGCTGATCATTGAAGCGCTGCAAATTCAGCAGGCTGAGCAATTTGGGATTCGTATCGACGATAACAAACTGGATCAATCGATCCAACAGATGCTCAAGCAACAACAAATGACGCTGCCTCAGCTCCAGAAAAAACTGGCAGCAAGTGGGATCAGCTATGCGATGTTCCGCGAGCAAATGCGTCGTGATATTACCGCCAGTGAAGCCCGTACGATCCAAGTACGTCGCCGCATTAACATTCTACCGCAAGAAGTCGACACCCTTGCCGATCAGCTTAACGCTCAGAACTTACAAGGCGTGCAATACAACGTCAGCCATATCCAAATTCGGGTAGAAGATGATGCTGATAAAGCAGAGCGTGGCGATGCTGAACAACAAGCAAAAACCTTGGTTAAAGAGCTCAATAACGGCGCTGACTTTGCCAACCTAGCCTATAGCTACTCGAAAGGGCCAAAAGCGCTTCAAGGTGGTGAATGGGGCTGGATGCGCCAAGAAGAAATGCCAACTATCTTTGCCGATGAAATTAAATCTCACGGTAAAGGCGCAATCATTGGTCCATTTCGCAGTGGCATTGGCTACCACATCATCAAAATTAATGATGTAAAAGGGCTAGAAACCGTTTCTGTGACAGAAGTAAAAGCCCGTCATATCTTGGTGAAAACTTCGGTGATCCAAAGCGATGAAGCAGCGAAACGTCAACTAGAACAAGCCCGTCAAGCAATTCTTTCTGGCGATCAAACCTTTGCAGCAGCGGCTGAAGCACTTAGTGCCGATCCTGGCTCAGCGGCCAATGGTGGTGAGCTAGGCTGGCATACACCGGATATTTACGTACCAGAATTTAAAGATAAAGTTGAAACGATCAGCGAAGGTGTTATCAGCGAACCTTTTAAAACGGTTCATGGTTGGCACATCGTTGAAGTCATGGATCGTCGTAATGTCGACCGTACTGACGCAGCCGTGAAAAACCGTGCCTACCAAATTCTGTTTAGCCGTAAATTCAACGAAGAAGCACAAGCATGGCTGCAAGAGTTGCGTGCCGGTGCATATATTGAGCAGTTAGATAATAACGAGGGCGGTGATGATGAGCGAAGTTAAGCGCCTTGCGATTACTCCAGGCGAACCTGCGGGGATCGGCCCAGATTTAGTACTCGCCATGGCTCAACATGATTGGCCGCATGAGCTTGTTATTTGTGCTAACGCCCAGCTTATGGTAGAACGTGCAGCCCAACTAGGTTTGGATATTACGCTGAAAGAGTACAACGCGTCACAACCTGCCCAACCACACCAAGCTGGTACATTGGTGGTGGCGAACTGTGAGCTCGCGGCGGTAGTAACACCAGGTACGCTCAATGAGAAAAATGGCCACTATGTACTGCAAACGCTAGCGCGCGCAGCACAAGGGTGTATGAGTGGTGAATTTTCTGCTGTCGTGACAGGGCCAGTACACAAAGGTGTCATTAACCGTGCGGGTGTTTCGTTCAGTGGCCATACCGAATTTTTTGCCCAGCAGTCAGACACGGCTCAAGTCGTTATGATGCTGGCAACAGAAGGATTACGTGTTGCACTCGTTACAACACATATTCCTTTAGCATACGTATCAAAAGCAATTACTGAAGAACGTTTAAAAGATGTCATTCGAATTTTGCACAGTGATTTAGTCACCAAATTTGGTATTGAGCAACCTAACATTTATGTCTGTGGTTTAAACCCACATGCAGGGGAAGATGGCTGTTTAGGCATGGAAGAGATCGAGGTGATCACCCCTACGCTTGAGCAACTTCGCCAGCAAGAAAATATGAATCTGATTGGCCCATTGCCCGCAGATACAATTTTCCAAGAAAAATATTTAGCTGATGCCGATGCGGTATTGGCGATGTATCACGATCAAGGGCTACCGGTGCTGAAATATAAAGGCTTCGGTAATTCGGTCAACATTACGTTAGGCCTGCCCTTTATCAGAACTTCAGTAGATCATGGTACCGCACTGGAACTCGCAGGTACTGGACAGGCGGACACGGGTAGCCTTTGGACAGCGCTATCACACGCCCTCGAATTGGTAGAAAAACAAGCATGAGCAGCGATCAAGTCCACCTAGGTCACCGCGCGCGTAAGCGCTTTGGCCAGAACTTTTTGAACGACCCTTTTATCATTGATGGCATCGTATCTGCGATCAACCCTCTTCCAGGTCAAAACTTGGTAGAAATCGGCCCAGGCCTTGGTGCTATTACCGAGCCTGTTGGCAAACTTGTCGATAAATTTACGGTTATCGAACTTGATAGAGACTTAGCCGAGCGCCTACGTAACCACCCTGATCTAGCAGATAAGCTAACGATCAATGAAGGTGATGCGATGCGTTTTGACTTTACTCAACTGATTAAAGAAAACAACAAACTGCGTATTTTCGGTAACCTACCGTACAACATCTCTACGCCGCTAATGTTCCACCTATTCTCGTTCCATGAGCACGTGCAAGACATGCACTTCATGCTACAAAAAGAAGTGGTTAACCGCCTAGCCGCGGGCCCAGGCAGCAAAGCGTATGGCCGTTTAACGGTGATGGCACAATACTACTCTAAGGTAACCCCTGTACTGGAAGTGCCGCCAGAGTCGTTTACACCGGCACCAAAAGTTGACTCAGCCGTTGTGCGTTTAACGCCGTATGAAACACTACCGCATCCATGTACTAACCTTAAGTGGCTAGACCGTGTTTGTCGTGAAGGCTTCAACCAACGCCGTAAAACAATTCGTAACTGTTACAAAGCCCTACTGACTGTAGAGCAACTGGAAGCACTAGGTATCAACCCTGGTCACCGTCCAGAAAATATCACGTTAGAGCAATTTGTTGCTATGGCTAACTGGCTGGATGCCAACCACGCTAAATAACGGATTCGACAGCCTCTCATGAGGCTGTCAGCTTACCCTCTTGGTATTCGTGTATTTTGTCTGTCGCAGGGGAAATACAAAGAGAAAGGAAGCAAGCCAATGAAAACGCTCAATCCAACAATCAAATGCCACGTCACTACCCACTACCTTGCTGAACAGTCCGAACCAGACAACCAACGTTTCGTTTTTTCCTACACCATTACCATCGCCAATCTTGGTCAAGGCAACGCCCAACTGCTCAATCGCTACTGGTTAATCACAGACGCTAATGGCAAGCAACTCGTCATTGAAGGTGAAGGTGTTGTCGGTGAACAACCACTGATCACGGCTAACGATGAGTATACCTATACCAGTGGTACTATCATTGAAACCCCAGTCGCAGTGATGCAAGGCCGCTATACCATGCAAACAGATGATGGTGAAACCTTCAGCGCTGATGTTGCACCTTTTCGACTCGCTATTCCCAATATTTTACATTAAGGAGCCTTATGGCCACCTACCTCGTGGGCGACATTCAAGGTTGCCTCGATGATTTGCTATCGTTATTAGATCAAGCGCAATTCAACCCAGAGATCGATGAACTTTGGCTCGCGGGCGATCTCGTCGCCCGTGGCCCTCAATCGCTAGAAACACTGCGCTTTGTTAAAAGCCTCGGCAACAGTGCCACCACAGTACTCGGTAACCATGATCTCCACCTTTTAGCCGTTGCGGAAGGCATCGCTCGATGTAAAGCAAAAGATAAAACCCAAGCCATACTCGATGCCGATGACAGTCAAGAGCTGCTTGAGTGGCTTCGTCAGCAACCTTTACTCGCCGAGCATCCCAACTATTCATTTGTTATGGCGCACGCTGGTATCCCCGTACAGTGGGATTTAGCGCAAGCACACCAACAAGCTCGCGATGTTGAGTCCGTCCTCCAATCGGAACGTTACTTATGGCTACTGCAGAACATGTACGGTAACGGCCCTGATCTATGGTCTGATTCTCTCAATGAATTGGAACAACTGCGCTTTACTATCAATGCATTGACTCGAATGCGCTTTTGCTACCCAGATGGCAGGCTCGACATGGAGTGCAAGCTTTCACCTGGAGAAGAAGGCATTGGTGAATTAATTCCATGGTTTCAACTGCCACGCGTCACACCGCTCAATAAGAAAATCATTTTTGGTCATTGGGCTGCGCTGATGGGGCATGAAGATGAACAAGTGATTGGGCTCGATACAGGCTGTGTCTGGGGAAATAGCATGACACTACTACGCTGGGATGATGGCCAACGATTTGTCAAAGAATGCCCGCTGTATGCCTAATGAAAAATAGGACCAGTAACTATCGTTAAGTGATAGATAGCAAAAGGGTGAGTATGCACTCACCCTTTTTAATCATCTAAAATATCTCACCTTGATGAGAAAACATGCCGTAGTTTATACGCGTTCAAGTACTACAAATCGCATGTCATAGGCATTTTTATCATCGGCTTGGTAACGCTCTTCTTGGCTAACAGACCAATCTTGTCCCCAATCAGGAAAGCAAGTATCCCCCTCAATATCGGCATCAATAAAGGTCAAATACAAGGCGTTAGCCATAGGTAAACATGCTTGGTAAATACTACCACCACCAATGATCATCACTTCATCGACATCACCCGCAGCAACCACAGCAGCATCAATATCAGCAACCACAGTGATCCCTTCAGCTTGGTACTCTGCATTGCGGCTAATAACGATGTTATGACGACCGGGTAATGGGCGGCCAATTGATTCAAACGTTTTACGCCCCATCACAATCGGCTTACCAAGTGTTGCACGCTTAAACCAAGCAAAATCAGCAGGCAAATGCCATGGCATCGCATTATCTTTACCTATGATTCGATTGTTAGCCATAGCGGCAATCATACTGATTTTCATCTTTTCCCCTCAAAGCTTGGTTACGAGCAAGTTGCGTTGTCTCTGTTATAAACAAGAGTTACACGATTGATATTACACAACTGGTCGACGACGATAAAACAATAACCCAGGCATGGCTAGCCCTATTGCCAGTGCCGCTACGATAAAGACAGCTTTCACACCATTTTCCATCAAGGCGGCCAATAGCTGCGGGTTATAGCCTTTATGGTTAATTTCAACAATGGCAATCATAGCTTTAAACGCAAATACACCTGGTACCATAGGGATCATGGCTGCCACGGTAAACACTTTAGGGTGAGCCAGAAAACGGTGAGACCAATGCACCCCAATCATCCCAACAAAAGTTGCAGCGCATAAGGTTGCCCATTCAATCGGCAAACCGTAATGCATAAGCAGAAAGCGGCAGCCATGGCCCAACGCCCCACCAATCGCACAATACTTTAAGGCTTTCTGCGGCACATTAAATACTAATGCAAAACCAACGGCGGGAATCGATGCAAAAAACATATCATTCAGCAAGGCGAATAATAACGATGAAATATCCATTATAACCACCCCCATACACCAAGCACGTTCATCGCCACCACAATCCCTAAACTGGTCGACAAGGTCAGTAAACTGGCCATAGTCCAGCGAGCTATCCCCATATTAGAATACCCCTTCACCATGTCCGACACCGCATTAATCAATGGAAAACCAGGCACAAACATTAATACCGACGATGCCATCGCAAGAAACGGGGTTTCTCCGATGTGGTACACCTGACCAAATCCAGCTATCAAGGTAGTCACAAACGCAGAAACGCCAAAATTAACCAAAGGGTTAAAGTGAGCATGAGCGATTTCTTGGCGCACAAACATACCGACGGCAGAGGCAACAAAGGTTAAAGCGAATACAGGCCAATCTCCGCCCGCTAAACGACTAAAAGAAGCGCAAGATAGGCCGATCATCACAATCACTAAAAAACGGTTATAACGCATCGGCTGCACTTCCTCGAGCCGATCGTGCACCGATTCAAGATCCAGTAAGCCGCGCTCGGCCATGATACAAATACGTTGGATATCAGTGACCACCTGCATGTTGATCCCGCGATCTTGGCAACGTCGTGTCGTCGTAATGCAGCGCCCCCGATGTAAGGTGGTAATCACCATCGAACTGGCGGATAACGAAACTTCGACACTATCAACCCCTAGCGCTAATCCTAAGCGCCGTGTCACTTCCATCACAAGCGTACTTTCAGCGCCATGCTGTAAAAGCTTTTGACCTGCCCCCACGGCGAGGCGTGAGATCTCACGCTGCTGAGGCTCTGTTAACGATATTTCTGGTGATGGCATCCTTTTCCCTCAATCTAATTGCATCCGCAAATTATCATACAAAGCACTAGATCGAGTGTTGACTAGGCACAAAAAAAAACCGCTCATCTCTGAGCGGCTTTCATTTATTATTTTATCGACAAGATAAAAGATTAAGGTTTGTAGATGATTTCAACATCGTAATCATCTTCGTTCCAGTCATCCCAATCATCATCGTCGTCATCGCTTTCTTCAGCTTCTTTCATTTTCTGGGTATGGTAATCATCCCACTTGAAGTCTGCTTTATCTTCAACGGCTTCTTCAACAAGCTCTTCAGCTGGCATGGTTTCAATCAGCTCCATCAAGTCGTAACACAGTTGCTGAAGACCCGTACGGTTAATCGCTGAAATGTTGTAGTGCTTATCTTCCCACGCTAATGCCTCTAAGATCTCATTGATCTTGGTTTGTGCATCTTCGTCAGAAAGCAGATCAACCTTATTGAAAATCAACCAACGCGGCTTATTCGACAGCTTATCGCTGTACTGTTCAAGCTCGTTAATGATCGTAAATGCATTCTCAATTGGATCTGAACCATCAGCAGGTAGAAGGTCAATCATGTGCAATAACACACGGCAACGCTCTAGGTGTTTCAGGAAGCGAATACCTAAGCCAGCGCCATCCGCTGCACCTTCGATAAGACCAGGGATATCTGCAACCACAAAGCTGCGATCATCACCCACACGAACAACACCTAAGCTTGGTACTAAGGTAGTAAATGGGTAGTCTGCAACTTTAGGCTTAGCCGCTGATACCGAACGAATGAAGGTTGATTTACCCGCATTAGGTAGGCCCAGCATACCAACGTCAGCAAGCAGTAGTAGCTCTAAACGTAGGTGACGGATTTCACCTTTTGTACCCATGGTCTTTTGACGTGGAGCACGGTTAACAGATGATTTAAAACGCGTATTACCTAAACCGTGGAAGCCACCTTTCGCCACCATGATTTTCATACCATGTTCGGTAAGATCGGCAATAACTTCACCCGTTTCTTCATCAACCGCGCGTGTACCAACTGGCACAGAAAGCACACGGTCTTCACCGCGCTTACCCGTACAGTTACCACCACGACCATTCTCACCACGAACAGCAGCATGAAAGCGCTCGAAGCGGAAATCGATCAAAGTATTTAGGTTCTCATCTGCCAATAGGTAGACATCGCCGCCATCGCCGCCGTCACCACCGTCTGGACCACCTCGTGGTACATATTTTTCCGTACGGAAACTAACGGTACCGTTACCGCCATCACCCGCATCAACGCGGATTACCGCTTCATCTACAAACTTCATTTTACTCTCCGCGCTGTGGCGTTTAACTACAAAGTAATGATGGCCTATCGCGATCACTACCTGTATTAATGATTGTATCTAGCCTTTACACATTGCGTTGTCGGATGAATTTATGCCCAATAGCACAAAACATTGCACCACTCACAACAACCAAAGCGCCTAAGTACCCAAGAATATTCAAAGGTGCAGCCACAAAAAATTGCGGCCATACAAGGCTAGCTAAATCAACAAAGATTATCGTAAACAAGGGTGCTAGTGTTATCACAGCACTCACTTGTGATGCCTGCCAGCGTGCCATTGCTTCTGCAAATGCACCGTAACCAACAAGCGTATTTATACAGCAAAACATCAACATGCCTAGCTGTCTCGAATCCATTAGTAACAGTTGTTCTGGTTCCGCCATCGGCGTCAACATAACAGCACAAATAACATAGATCATAAATAAGATCTGAGCTGAACTGTAGTGTTTTAACAACTGCTTTTGGGCAAGCCCATACACCACCCAAACTAAGGCGGCTAATACTGCTAATGATACGCCAACTGTATAGCCAGTAAAACTAGTGAACAGTTCTAACAAACGCTCATTAAAAAACAATAGCAAACCAAGAAGTAAACACCCTACCCCTATGATCTGATGAACTCCGAGTTTTTCTTTAAACACCCACGCACTGGAGATCAATAAGATCACGGGTGCCAATTGAATGATCACTTGAACAACGGGAGGATGTAAATATTCTAGCGCACTATTGAAAAGAACAAAGTTCCCCGCCAGGCCAATGCTCGCTAATAAAAGAATAACGACACTGTTTTTGCCACCGACTAACCGCGTAGGTAACTGTTTCCGAACGCCTAATAGTAATCCAAGCCCAATAGAGGCAGTAAGAAAACGATACCAAACGATGGTAAAAGGTGACATCACCTCGACAGCCTGCTTCATCGCAATGGGTAGCGCTCCCCAAAATACTGCGGTGGTTAGCGCCAAAGCGATGCCTATTGTCGTGTTTCTACTCGACATACAGACCTCTCAATGTGATTTATATCACGCATTCATAGTAAGCAGAGTGAAACCTATCCACCACAATAAATGCTGACATAATAAAAAGCCCCGCCAATTGGCAGGGCTTTGATATTCATTACGAGGCTAAATTATTCAGCTTCGATAGAAATGAATTTACGGTTCTTAGGACCTTTAACTTCGAATTTCACTTTACCGTCAGATAGAGCGAATAGAGTGTGGTCTTTACCGCAACCTACGTTAGTACCAGCGTGGAATTTAGTACCACGTTGACGTACGATGATGTTACCTGCAAGTACAGATTCGCCACCGAAACGCTTAACACCTAGGCGTTTGCTTTCTGAATCACGGCCGTTATTAGTAGAACCGCCAGCTTTTTTATGTGCCATTTTTTATTCTCCTGTAATTAAGCGCTGATGCCAGTAATTTTGACTTCAGTGAACCACTGACGGTGGCCCATTTGCTTACGAGAATGCTTACGGCGACGGAACTTAACGATTTTAACTTTATCGCCACGACCGTGTGTAACAACTTCAGCTGTTACTTTACCGCCAGCTACGAAAGGTGCACCAACGGTAACTTCTTCACCGTTAGCTACTAGAAGAACACTGTCAAACTCAACGTTTGCGCCAGTTTCTGCGTCTAGTTTTTCCAAGCGTAAGGTTTGGCCTTCGCTCACTCGGTGTTGTTTACCACCACTTTGGAAAACAGCGTACATGTCTTACTCCGCTTTTCCGCATAGGCCATTTGCCACGGTTAATTTTTGGGCAATGGGTATGCGCTTAATCTTGTCATCAATAGGGCGCGAATGTTACGTGAAATCGCATCTTCTGGCAAGCGATTAAACAAAAAAATTGGCGAAAAGCTATTCACAAACGAAAGTCACGTGATTCACCCCCTTAGAGGTTAGGAAGATACCACATTTTTGTGTAAGATTCGGACATCAATTAAAAATAACTTTCCGCCTTTGCGGGGTCTCTTTTAGCTGGATGTATTAATGGATTTTAAAGCTATCCAAGCGCTTACCGCCTTAGATATGGCGGAAGTTGACGCGAAGATACAAGCACAACTTAATTCCGACGTAGCGCTCATTAACCAACTGGGTTTTTACATTGTTAGCGGTGGTGGTAAACGCCTTCGCCCAATGCTGTCTGTATTAGCCGCTCGAGCTCTTGGCTACGAGGGTGAAAAACATACAACTGCAGCGGCTTTTGTCGAATTTATCCATACCGCAACATTGCTTCATGATGACGTGGTTGACGAGTCCGATATGCGCCGTGGAAAAGAAACGGCAAACGCTGCATTTGGCAATGCGGCAAGCGTATTAGTTGGCGATTATATCTACACTCGCTCTTTCCAAATGATGACCAGTTTACGTTCACTGCGTATTCTCGACATCATGAGTGAAGCCACCAATGTGATTGCCGAAGGTGAGGTTCAGCAGTTAATGAACTGCAATGATCCTAATACGACCGAAGACAGCTACATGCAGGTTATTTACTCGAAAACGGCACGTCTGTTTGAAGCTGCAACCCAAATTGCCGCTATCATCGCAGATGCACCTGCTGAGATTGAGCTAGCACTGCAGGACTACGGCCGCTACTTAGGTACCGCTTTTCAACTTATCGATGATGTTCTCGATTACATTGCTGATGGTAAAGAAATGGGTAAAAACGTTGGTGACGACCTTGCTGAAGGTAAACCAACCTTACCATTACTCCATGCGATGCATAATGGTAACGATGAACAAGCCGCTATGATCCGTGAAGCAATAGAAAAAGCCAACGGTATGGAGAAGCTAGAGGCTATCTTAGCTTGTATGCACCAGGCTGGCTCACTGGAATATACTCAGCAACGTGCTGAAGAAGAAGCGGACAAAGCGATTGCAGCTCTTGCACCTCTTCCTGAATCCTCTTACAAAGAAGCTTTAGTCGCACTCGCTCATTTAGCAGTGAAGCGAAATAAATAACCACCAGCCCTTTTCAGCTAAAAAGCCTGCTTAACCGCAGGCTTTTTTATTTCTTAACCAAGCTTCGTCACTTTCACCACCATCTCTTCCCCCCCCAGCAAGGATCCTTATGATCTAAACTACACTCAGATCGTATAATCTGTACCACAGTTATTTTTTCAACACTAGTTTGGAGGGATACAATGCAAGCAAGTGATTTAAAGCAAGGTATGTGGGTCGAGCACCAGCATGAGATCGCCGAAGTCATCGCTGTAGATCACAGCAACAACACCGCGATCATTGAAAACCAAAATGATCATCAACGATCCAGCATCTCTTGTGAAGAGATCACCGATCAACCACAGCTTCATGCAGGCTGTGATCGTTACTATTGATACCAATAACTGACACCATCAATCACAGACACAAAAAAAGCGGCATAATCGCCGCTTTTTCTTAATCGAATAACAGACACTGCGCTGAAGTATTACTTCGCCGCAAACTCTTCGCCTTTGGCGATATCACCTTGAAGCGTGTCTAGCATGCTATCTAGTGCTTGTTGTTCAAATGCACTCAAGCTGCCGTAATCCATCACTTCTTCAACACCTTCTTTGCCAAGTAGTACTGGCTGGGCGAAGAAGCGAGCATGCTTACCATCACCTTCGACGTAAGCGCACTCAACGACGCTTTCTTCACCTTGTAGCGCACGAACAAGAGCAAGCCCGAAACGACATGCCGCCTGGCCCATAGACAGTGTTGCAGAACCACCACCCGCTTTTGCTTCAACAACCTCAGTTCCCGCATTTTGGATACGTGGCGTTAATGCTTTCACTTCTTCTTCGGTGAACTCGACACCTTCTACCTGAGATAGAAGAGGAAGGATCGTAACGCCTGAGTGACCACCAATAACTGGGACACGTACGTTACATGGCTCCGTACCTTTTAGCTCTGCGACAAAAGTTTCCGAGCGGATAACGTCCAGTGTTGTTACACCAAACAGTTTGCGTTTGTCGTAGACACCCGCTTTTTTCAATACATCAGCCGCAATCGCCACTGTGGTATTCACTGGGTTGGTGATAATACCGACACAAGCTTTTGGACATACCACTGCAATTTTTTCAGCCAGTGATTTCACAATGCCCGCATTCACATTGAATAGGTCCGCACGATCCATACCTGGTTTACGTGCCACACCGGCTGAAATCAAAACAACATCAGCACCTTCTAACGCAGGAGTCGGATCCTCACCGCAGTAACCTTTAATCGATACTGGCGTCGGGATATGGCTAAGATCAACCGCAACACCAGGTGTAACAGGGGCAATGTCATAAAGAGCAAGATCAGAACCTGCAGGTAGGCGGTTTTTCAGTAGCAAAGCCAACGCTTGCCCGATACCACCTGCAGCACCAATAACAGCAACTTTCATATTCGTTCTCCTTTACGATAGAAGTATATTTTTCAGACCAAAATCAATCACATTAACTAATTGTCTCACGACTCTTCTTAACGATCCTTTCTGATCAATTAGTTAATCTGGCTAAAACGTTATAGCAAGCCCAAAAGAAATACAATCAAACACCACTTGGTTTGCGAAGTCACGCATAAGGTGTAAATAATGTGCTAGATGAATAACCCTTTGTCTTATTCGTAATGAGATTCAGGTCTCTCTTTCAACACAAATACGGCTTGAATATGTCCGAATGCTATTAATAATTTTTCGTAATAGTGATTAGAACATCAGTTTGCATGAACACTGTTTGCTACAACTGGCATGCTTATGCAAAAATACGCTACCTCGTCCCTGTTCATACTAAAAATTATGCGCAATTCAGATAAGCAAGAACGTCTAATCAAAGCCTTTAAATCAATCTTGAAAGAAGAGAAATTCAGCTCTCAGGGTGAAATTGTTGATGCTCTGAAAGCTCAAGGGTTCGAAAACATTAACCAATCGAAAGTATCCCGAATGCTAACCAAGTTCGGTGCGGTACGAACCCGTAATGCAAAAATGGAAATGGTGTACTGCCTTCCTGTTGAGCTAGGTGTACCAACAACCTCTAGCCCACTGAAAGAGTTAGTAATGGAAGTTGGCTACAACAGTGCTTTAGTGGTTATCCACACGGGCCCTGGTGCGGCACAAGTAATTGCCCGTTTACTTGATTCTTTAGGAAAAGCAGAAGGTATTCTTGGTGTGGTTGCCGGTGATGATACGATTTTCATTACGCCCACTCATACCATTACGACCGAAGATCTGTACAACTCTGTTTGCGATCTGTTTGATTACAGTAAGTAAATACTATAACTGGGTAGCCTGCTACCCAGTTATAAAGTGAGACCCGCTTCACATTCAAACAAAATCTCCTTCATCCCAGCCTCTTAATTCAACATATTGATTTTTAACACCAATCAAACATATCCCTTTGTTTCATCTTGTTATAAACCCTTAACCAAACAGTAATTTCGTTAACATAGTTTTAAACTTATGGTGTAGTTTTGCTATTATCATCGTGATTTGCATCTCGCAATGATGCCGTTTCCAACGATGGAAAGCATTTCCACATGCAAGATAACAACAATTAGGAAGGGATAAACATGGCATTGAAACAACTATTAAAAGTTAGTGCTATCGCAGCAGCCTTTGCTGTATCAGGTATGGCTAACGCCCAAGAGTTTATTACGATTGGTACAGGTTCAGTCACCGGCGTTTACTACCCAACAGGCGGGGCAATTTGTAAGCTGGTAAACAAAGACCGTAAAGAGCACAAGGTTCGTTGTTCTGTTGAATCAACAGGTGGATCAATTTACAACGTAAACACTATGCGCGCAGGTGAACTGGATTTTGGTATTGTGCAATCTGACTGGCAATATCATGGCTATAACGGCACCAGTAAATTTACCGACCAAGGCCCATACAAAAAACTACGTGCTGTCTTCTCTCTTCATACTGAACCTTTCAATATCATCGCTCGTTCAGATGCAGGCATTAATGGCGTTGAAGATCTAAAAGGTAAACGCGTTAATATTGGTAACCCCGGCTCTGGCGACCGCGCCACTATGGGTGTGGTCATGGATGCACTGGGTTGGACCAATGCAGACTTCAAACTGGCCGCTGAACTAAAAGGGTCTGAGCGTTCACAAGCCCTTTGCGATAACAAAATTGATGCCTTCATTTACATGGTTGGTCACCCAAACGGCTCAATCAAAGAAGCAACAACCTCTTGTGATGCAAAACTCGTGTCGGCACAAGGTGCTGAAATCGACAAGATTGTGGCTGATAACCCTTACTACGCGAAAAGCACTGTCCCTGGTGGCATGTACAAAGGTACCGATAACGATGTAAACAGCTTTGGTGTGGCTGCGACACTGGTGTCATCAACCGATGTCTCTGATGACGTTGTTTACGCTGTCGTGAAATCCGTCTTTGAAAACTTTGATACCTTCAAACGACTACACCCTGCGTTTGCCAACCTAAAACCAGAACAAATGGTGAAGGATGGTCTATCGATTCCTTTACACCCAGGCGCTGTTCGCTACTACAAAGAAAAAGGTTACCTGCCAAAGTAATCGCTTTCGACTAAAGTTAAGAGGCACTTGCTGCCAATCTATGCGCCGCCTCTGCGGCGCATAGTGCTTTATAGAACACAACATCTAAAACAAATAATAAATCAGCCCATCGAAGAAGGATGATGCATGACGAAGACAACGCAAACGTCGGCAGATGTGCAGGATATGGTGGCGCAAGCAGATACAGGGGCAAGGAGCCCAACTGGACTTGCAGGACGTATCTTATGGTTTGTACCTCTATGCTGGTCACTATTTCAGCTTTGGTACGCTTCACCACTGCCATTTATTTTTAATTTCGCTATCTTAAATGACACAGAGGCACGCTCTGTTCACTTAGCCTTCGCTATTTTCTTAGCCTTTACGGCTTATCCTGCCTTAAAACGCTCCCCGCGAGATCACATTCCTGTTGTTGACTGGGTACTGGCTCTAACTGGTAGTTTTGCGGCGGCTTATATCTATATTTTCTATACCAGTCTTGCTGAGCGTTCAGGCGCGCCGACTCAAATTGATATTATCGTCGCCGTGGCTGGGATGATTTTGTTGCTCGAAGCAACACGTCGTGCATTAGGTCCACCATTAATGGTGGTTGCAGCCGTCTTCTTGCTCTATACCTTTGGTGGCCCACACATGCCGGATGTGATTGCCCATAAAGGAGCAAGCCTCAATAAAGCCATGTCACATTTATGGCTCACTACGGAGGGGGTATTTGGGGTAGCTTTAGGGGTTTCAACCTCCTTTGTCTTCTTATTTGTCCTCTTTGGTGCCATGTTAGAACGCGCAGGGGCTGGGGCTTATTTTATTAAAGTCGCTTTCTCATTACTTGGCCATATGCGTGGCGGCCCTGCAAAAGCAGCGGTGGTAGCTTCGGGTTTATCAGGGCTCGTTTCGGGTTCATCCATTGCCAATGTTGTAACAACAGGTACTTTCACCATTCCGCTAATGAAGCGAGTGGGCTTTCCTGGCACAAAAGCAGGGGCGGTCGAAGTCGCGGCATCAACCAACGGTCAGCTAACGCCACCTATTATGGGGGCTGCGGCATTTTTAATGGTTGAGTACGTGGGGATTTCCTATGTTGAGGTAATTAAAGCGGCATTACTGCCAGCGTTAATTTCTTACATTGCCCTGCTTTACATTGTTCACCTTGAAGCCTGTAAAGCAGGCATGTCTGGGTTACCACGTCGCTATAAGCCAACTATGGCACAAAGTTTATTGTCTTTTACAGGCACAATCTTAGGCTTAATCGTACTGAGTGCGGCAGTCTATTATGGCGTGGGCTGGACCAAGGATGCCTTTGGCGCAGCCGCTACTCCTATGATTGCCGTGGTGGTGCTGATTGCTTATGTGCTATTAGTTAGGCTTTCGGCTAATTATCAAGATCACCGAATGGAAGACCCAAATCAAGAGTTAACCGAAGTGCCCGATCCTGGTCCTACCGTTAAGTCAGGTTTGTATTTCCTGCTGCCTATCGTGGTACTGGTATGGTGTTTAACCGTAGAACGTTTCTCTCCTGGCCTCTCTGCTTTCTGGGCAACGGTGTTTATGATCTTTATCTTGTTAACTCAGCGCCCGCTATTGGCACTGTTTAACAAAGAAAAAAGCTTACCTGATGCCGCAATGGAAGGCGTACACGACTTATTAGAAAGCTTGGTATCTGGTGCACGAAACATGATAGGTATCGGGGTGGCAACAGCAGCTGCTGGTACGGTCGTAGGCGTTGTTACCCTAACAGGGATCGGCTTAGTGATGACCGACTTTGTCGAGTTCATTTCTGGCGGAAATATCATTCTGATGCTGATCTTCACCGCGATCATCAGTTTAATATTAGGAATGGGCTTACCCACAACGGCGAATTACATCGTTGTTTCAACCTTGATGGCACCTGTTATTGTTACTTTAGGCGCGCAAAATGGCCTGATTATTCCCTTAATTGCTGTTCACCTGTTCGTGTTCTATTTCGGGATCCTTGCCGATGATACACCGCCTGTCGGATTAGCGGCTTTTGCTGCCGCTGCAATCGCAAAATCAGATCCAATCAGAACGGGGATCCAAGGCTTCACCTACGATATACGCACCGCCATTCTACCTTTCATGTTCATCTTCAATACTCAGCTATTAATGATGGATATTGATACTTGGTGGCACCTATTACTCACAGTCGGCTCTGCTGTCATCGCCATGTTGACCTTCTCGGCGGCAACCCAAGGGTGGTGGTTTACCAAAACAAAATGGTGGGAAGTCGCGGCCTTATTGCTCATTACCTTCTCATTATTCCGTCCTGGGTTTTGGTGGGATATGGTCTACCCCGCAAAACATGAAATGCCAGGCACGCTGATTGTGGACGCTGCTGATAAACTTGCCATCGGCGAACCTATTGAGCTGCAAGTCTCGGGGGAAAACCTTGACGGTAAAATAATCAGTAAGCATGTGCGCTTACCCTTCGATGAAACCGCGGTTAACCCTGACGATCGTATCGCGTCTACTGGGCTGATGCTTCGTCAAGAAGGTGACAAGATGTTGGTTGATATGATCGAATTTGGTAGCCCAGCCGAAGCGGCAGGGATCGACTTTGATTGGGAGATCACAACAGTGAGCCTGCCAGCTGTTAGGCCAATGAAAGAATGGGTCTTTGTACCCACTTTATTATTGCTTGCAGCCTTAGGGTGGAACCAACGTCGACGTGCGCAATTAACACAAACATCTACCACAGCATAACCTTATCGTCAGGGAGGTCGCCTTCCTGGCAATGCTATTAGCAAAGAGACTCACTATGTATAAACAAATTTTGGTCCCGGTTGATCTCAATGAACAAGGGTTTGCAGATAAAGCCGTTGAACTGGCCGTTTGGCACGCCAAACAAAGTAATGCCACCATCCACTTATTGAACGTGCTACCAGGCATTCACATGTCGATGGTATCGAGTTACTTCCCTAAGGATGCCGCTCGGAAAATGCGCCAAGATGCTCAGGCGCAATTAAAAGCCTTTGCAGAAAAATACATCCCAGACGAAGTCTTACACCATCAATATATTTCAGAAGGGAAAACATGGAGCACTATCATAGATAATGCGACACGCGTAGGCGCCGATTTGATTATTATGCCAAGTCATAAACGATCTAAACTCGATAAAGTCATGCTCGGATCTGTCGCCTCAAAAGTGGTCGAAAACTCTCCCATCAATGTGTTGGTACTCAAACCACAAGGTCTGGTAACCGAATAGTCGTCACTAATCCCTTTGATGACATCCAATAAAAAAGCTCGCTGATGCGAGCTTTTTCTGTGTGCTTAGCGGTGATCATAGCCCCAACGCGGTACTAGCCCCTGCTCAACGCCTAAGTGATCCAATATTCTCGCCACCATAAAATCGACCAAATCATCAATCGACTGCGGTTGATGATAGAATCCTGGTGCAGCTGGCATGATAGTGACCCCCATTTGGGATAGCTTGAGCATATTCTCGAGATGTAAGGTCGAAAATGGCGTTTCACGCACCACCATCAACAGTTGCCCACGCTCTTTCATCACCACATCAGCAGCACGCTCTAGCAGGTTATCCGACATACCGTGTGCCACCGATGCTAAAGTCCCTGCAGAGCACGGACACACCACCATTTTTTTCGGGGCAGCAGAGCCTGAAGCAACAGGTGAAAACCAGTCTTCTTTTCCGCAAACCTCTAATTTACTGGCATCGCAGGCTAAATGATCAACCAAGGCTTTCTTCGCCGCTTCTGGGCCTGATGGTAACTTCAAGCCATGCTCGGTGGCTAATACGACTCTCGCCGCTGAAGATATCAGCAAATAAACCTGATAATCCGCCGCTAATAAGCATTCAAGTAAGCGTAAACCATAAGGAGCGCCAGAGGCTCCCGTCCACGCGAGTGTGATCCGTTTATCGGTCATGTTACATCTTCTTTTTATTTCTGTTCTGCTAATGCATGCAGCAATTTGTCATGGATCCCACCGAACCCGCCGTTACTCATAACGAGAATATGATCGTTAGGTTTCGCTTGGGCAACAATACGCGCCACCAGCGCATCAAGATCACTCTCGGTATACGCAGGCTGATGACATTGATCCGCAATCTCTTGTACAGACCAAGGGATATTATCGGGTTGCAATAAAAACACTTCATCAGCAGCGTGTAACGATGGCGCTAAATCATCCTTATGCACACCAAGCTTCATGGTGTTAGAACGCGGCTCAAGTACTGCGAGAATACGCTCAGATCCCACCTTGGCACGCAAACCGCCCATTGTGAGTTCCACGGCAGTTGGGTGATGAGCAAAGTCATCATAGACGGTAATATCGTTCACGGTGCCTTTTAGTTCTAACCGTCGTTTGGTATTCACAAACGTCGCTAAGGCTTCACAGCCTAAATCGGGTGTCACGCCAACATGCCGTGCAGCGGCAATCGCCATTAGCGCATTATTCACATTATGATCGCCCACCAAGTCCCACTTCACTGTACCAACCAGCTGCGCATCCAGATAAACATCAAACACACTGCCGTCGGCAATCTGCTTTTTGGCTTGCCAATGGCCATCGTCACCTAAGTATTCCAATTCACTCCAGCAGCCCATCTCTAAGGTCTGTTGGATGTTATCAACACCACTCGGCGCTAAAATACGACCATTTCCCGGCACAGTTCGCACTAAATGATGAAACTGACGCTGAATCGCTTTCAAATCATCAAAAATATCTGCGTGATCGAACTCTAGGTTATTCATAATCAGTGTTCGTGGTCGATAATGAACGAACTTAGAACGTTTATCGAAAAAAGCACTATCGTATTCGTCCGCTTCAACCACAAAGAACATGCTTTCACCTAACCTCGCGGAAATACCGAAGTTTCCAAGCACGCCCCCCACTAAGAACCCTGGTTGATAGCCACAGTCTTCAAGGATCCACGCCAGCATACTGGCCGTTGTCGTCTTACCGTGAGTACCTGCTACTGCCATCACCCAGCGATCATGCAGTAAGAACTCCTGCAACCACTGAGGGCCTGATGTATAGCGCAAATTGTGATTCAACACATATTCCACACAAGGATTGCCACGGCTCATCGCATTACCTATCACGACGAGATCTGGCTCAGGCTTGAGCTGTTCAGGATCATAACCCTGAATTATTTCAATACCTTGAGATTCTAGCAATGTACTCATTGGGGGATAAACATTGGCGTCACACCCAGTGACTTTATGGCCAAGTTGACGCGCAAGTAAGGCCGCACCGCCCATGAAAGTGCCGCAGATTCCTAGTATATGGATATGCATAATTGTCGACTCACAAACTTAAAAAATGTGAAGTCACGCTTTTGCGTTACTTCGTTACCATAAAAAAGATCTTTATATACAATTGGATACGAGGCATTAATGCCGAAACACGTACAAAATTGTCCAATAGAGACATTGTACCTGAGTTTTCAGCCCCCCATGACAACTTGATGCAAGGATTGTGTATGTCCGATATTAGAACCTTAGGTGAGTTCATTGTCGAGAAACAAAATGACTTCTCCCACGCCAGTGGCGAACTCTCTTCACTGCTTGGTTCAATTAAGCTTGCAGCGAAAATCGTAAACCGCGAAATCAATAAAGCAGGTCTTGTTGATATTACAGGTGCGGTAGGCTGTGAAAACGTACAAGGTGAAGAGCAGCAAAAGCTCGACCTATACGCCAATGATAAATTCAAAGCAGCATTAGAAGCACGCGATCAAGTGTGTGGTGTTGCGAGTGAAGAAGAAGATGAAGCCGTTGCGTTCAATAAAGAGCTCAACCGTAATTCAAAGTACGTTGTTTTAATGGATCCACTGGATGGTTCTTCGAATATTGACGTAAACGTTTCCGTCGGCACTATCTTCTCTATCTACCGCCGCGTCTCGCCAGTTGGTACCCCTGCGGTTGAAGAAGATTTCTTACAGCCAGGTCATCGCCAAGTGGCAGCGGGTTACATCATCTACGGTTCATCCACCATGTTGGTATACACCACAGGTAATGGCGTTCATGGTTTTACCTATGATCCGTCACTTGGCGTGTTCTGCCTATCTCATGAGAATATGTGTATCCCTAAAGATGGCCGTATTTACTCTATCAACGAAGGGAACTACATTCGCTTCCCTGAAGGGGTGAAAAAGTACATTAAATACTGCCAAGAGAGTGTGCCGGAAGATGATCGTCCGTATACCTCACGCTATATCGGTTCACTGGTTGCAGACTTCCACCGTAACCTACTGAAAGGTGGTATTTACATGTACCCAAGTACCGCAACTCACCCTAGCGGAAAACTACGTTTGTTGTACGAGTGTAATCCAATGGCATTTTTGATTGAGCAAGCAGGCGGTATCGCCTCTGATGGCGCTAATCGCATTATGGACATCAAACCAACCGAGCTTCACGAGCGTATTCCGTTCTTCGTCGGCTCGACCAATATGGTGCATAAAGTCGAAGCATTCATTAAAGAGTTCCCATCGACTCACTAGGTCTTTAGTACTACGAACTCAATAATTCAGTACAAGCTGTGTGATGCAGCTTGTACATCTTTACTGAAACACCTACAACCCCGCTCTATTTCGCTTCTTTTTCGCCATTGCTGGTTATACTTCTAAGCATGCAACATTGTTTTAACTCATTAAAAGGAATTCGTTATGAGCCTAAATAATGTCCCTGCTGGTAAGGACATTCCAGAAGATATCTATGTCGTAATTGAGATCCCAGCTAACGCGGATCCGATCAAATATGAAGTCGATAAAGACACGGGAGCCATTTTCGTTGATCGCTTCATGTCGACCCCGATGTTTTATCCCTGCAACTACGGCTACGTAAACGAAACCCTGTCGCTCGATGGCGACCCCGTTGATGTTTTGGTGCCGACACCACACCCACTCGTACCGGGTGCCGTGATCCGCTGCCGCCCTGTTGGGGTGCTTAAAATGTCAGATGAATCGGGTGAAGATGCCAAAGTGGTCGCGGTTCCACACAGTAAACTCAGTAAAGAATACGATCATATTCAGGATGTCGGCGATCTACCTGAACTGCTTAAAGCGCAAATCACCCACTTTTTTGAGCGTTATAAAGAATTAGAAGCGGGAAAATGGGTAAAAGTCGAAGGCTGGGGTGATGTTACGGCTGCCAAAGAAGAAATTCTAGCGTCATACCAACGCGCACAGAAATAATCGCACCAGTGACTCAAACCTTCATATCGGCACATAAACAAAGCCCCAAACACATATTGTGTTTAGGGCTCTACTTTATCGTTCTATTTACAACTAGCGGCTATGCATTAAACCAAGGCTAACGCTGGCACCAATTACCCGAGTTGATTAACGGCATCCCGTCTAACGAGTGCAAGTATAAATATACCCAAGCGTGACCATAAGGGCTGACAACCAATTCCCGTGTATACCCTGTTGGGTATTGTTCTAGCCGATCGAGCGCCTCAAATGTTGCAGTATCCACTTGGTAAACTTCGCCGTATAAGGCTGTCGCAGAGGATGCATCTGCCACCGCACCTGGGTAGGCGCCCAAATCATACAGGGCGTAACCCGTCGTAAGCTCTGCTTCACCAAGAAGTCTGGCATCGGCTAATAGGTGATGATTCGACTCACCTTGACGTAAAGTGCCATACACAAAAACTAAGCTCATCACCTTCCCTATTAATCAAATTCAAATTGATACAGTAAGTCGACCGCATTGTGTAAACCTGAAATGGCTTCAACGTATAAGTCAGTCATTAAGCGGTAACGCACTGTAAACTCACCCAAACTATTAAAAATACCAACGCCGTATTTCACCTGCAAGCCAGGAGCAATATAGCCACTGATTGTCACCTGAGAGTCATCACCCGACCCTGCAGTATCAACAGCAAGATCTTGAACCCCAAACGCTTTACCGACATCCCCCACTAGCTGGCTACTTTGTGCAAGCCCCATACTGATCAAGGCTGTTGTCATCGCGCTGCTGTTATCCCCTGACTCACTGTCGATATCCTTCCCACGCAAAATATACGATAACGCATTTTGCTGAGGCATCGCAGGATCAGAGAAAATATCAATCTTAGGTTCATCAGCAGGGCCCGTCACTCGAATACCTGCCGTCACACTATCTTCGATATTATCAGGATCACGGATCGCTTCCATCGACAAGTAAGGCTGATCAGCAGGGCCATTAAATAGGATCTGCCCTTTACGGATAACCAGCTCCTGACCAAATGAACGATAAGTACCATCCTTAATATTAACTTCGCCATACACTAACGGCTCATTATCTTTCTGACGTACATTCAGATCACCTTTCAAGTTGGCTTTTAGACCAAATGCTGAAATTTTCACATCATTACCAATCTTCACTAATACATTGGTTTTGATTGAAAACGGTATCGGTTTTTCTTTTTCTATCGGCTCTAGCTGATCATTGAGCAAGACTTCATCATCCGATACCGCAACAGCCGATTGCGGTAATTGATCGACCTTAATGCGTCCCCATGGAATACCAATATTACCGCTGATTTCAGCTTGTTTCGGTGATGCCGCGATCTTTAAGTGCGGCGACACTTTCATTGCTAGCATAGGTGGTACGCTCAGCGCGAGTTCATCACCATTCACATTAAGCTCGGTACGCCAGTTTTCTAACTCAGTCCAATCCGCCTTACCACGCAATAATAACTTTCCATCAGGCGTTATCACGTTACCGTTAATGGCGGCGCCAAAACCAGAGAAGGTCGCGGTTAAATCCGCTTGCTTAACATCTATCGGTGCCGTTTTACCACTGAGTTTTACCTTGCTGACACTCAAGCCACCATTTACAGCAGGGTGTAAAGCCGCTCCCGTTAAATGAATATCGGCATCCACCTGACCACCAAAGTCACGGAAATCACTTAACAAGGGGTGTAAGAAATCAAGCATGAAGCGATCAATCTTCACTTTGGCATCAATTTGCTGATCGGCAGTTAACTGCGTAACACGCGCTTGACCGCTAACATCACCGTTATCTTTTACCCCTATCAACCAATCCGCATTTAAGACATCGTTTTTCATTTCAGCATTGAGTGTAACTTTATCCCAACCAACATTCAGTGGCGGTTGAGTCTCATCAATTTGCTGCGAAACAGAGCCTGCTGGCATGACAACCGAGGCCTTTACATACGGTGCAGATTCTGGCGTCCAGAGAGCCTCAATGTTAGCGCCCACTTCCCCTTTAACCACTAATTCAGGTGGTAAAAAAGGCTTAATAATCTCGAAGTCAAATCGCTTGAGTGCAATTTGGGCATGACCTGACTTACCTGCTTCCAACGGCTCTGCTAAACATAAGCCAGAACTATTTTGCTGCCAACAATGCGCCGCAACCGTCGCTAATTCCGTTTTTAAGCTGTAGCCAATTGCCGTTGCTTGATTCAAGCGCCATGGTCCAACCGGAGTACCTAATTCTGCTTGCTGTAAAACACCTTGCCAGCCCAGCTTACGATCTAAGGCGCCGGTTAAACGTAGCTGTGCGCTTGCAGGCTCGCCATCAATATCCACGACCAACTCATGGCGCTTTTCCGTTCCCGCAAAATTAAGCGATAAGTTTTTTAACTTGGCATCTTCGTACTGACCATTTTCCGCTGTCAGTTCTATATCCGCATTTAATTGTGGCAACGGTGATACACGCCCCGTAAGGTTAAATGCTTGTAAGCTTGCTAATTCTTGCCAACCAAGTGCTTGGCCTTGTAAATCTAACTGAATATCAGGCTCTAGCATTTTGCCCGATAAGGCCACGTTACCAATAATAGAACCACGCACATCAGGTATGGATTGCGCTAAGTCTGGTGCATTAATGGTTGCTGTCATATCCCAATTTTTTGCCAATGAGCCTTTCGCTATCAAACCATTAGGCCCATGATTTAAAGACAAGCCATTGGTGACCAATTCAATATTACCGTTACCCGCAATATCTTTGGCCTCAAGTTGCCCTTTAAGCGCAAAGGTTTGTGACATCACATTACCGTCAACACTCAAGACAGGGAGCTTAACAAACCAGCCACCTTTGGTTGTCAGTCCACCCGATGTTTGTAGTTGCCCACTTAACTTACCAGGGACTTCTGACCACTGTTTGTCGGGCTGAATATCTGAAAATGCCAGCTGTCCCTGCCAAGTAACATTTTTCTTCCAGTTTGCTTTAGCTTTACCTGAAATCACCCCACCTAAAGTATTGATCTTCAATGACGTGAGGGAAACCTTGTCGATATCCCCCCGACCTTTCAAATTAACAGCCACCGCAGGCATCGGCTCGCCATCAACAGCGCTCTTTAGATCAAAGTTGAACCCCTTTAGGCTACCTTTCGCATTGAGCGATGTATCCGTTACTTCAAATTCAGCTTTGTTATCAATAGGCCACTGGATATGATGACTTTTTAACGACAAATCAAATGGCAGATTTGGATCAAGCGGTGCTAAGTCACCAGCCAAAACAGCATCGATGGTGCCTTTTAGCTTCGCATCGAGCGCTAGCTTACCGACACTTCCATCGGCTTTTAATGCTAATTGATGACCACTTAACGGTGCCATTGCAATATCAGCAACTGCATCGAGTGTCAGTGGGTAATCACCTTTCAATGACACTTGGGTCGTTGCATTCAAAACAGCTTGTGGTACATCGAGCAATAATTTAGATACGTTAACATCATGGCCATGTGCTGAAGCCACCAGCTCCAGTTGATTAACAACCTGCGGTGTTTCTCCTTTCAAGGTGAAGTTTTTCACCGTAAAGCGCTGAATATCAAAATCTAGGGGTAATAACACTTCAGGCAGAACAATGCTTTCCTGTGTTTTTCCTGACGTATCAACCACTTTTGGCGCTTGGTCTTGGCTTGTATCTGCTTTTGCTAGCGTTAGCTCAATATCTTGCCAATCCGTCGGCTTTAATGTCACTAATGAACCGACTAACTGAGCCGCTGTTGAAAAGTGCTGCCAACGGACTTTATTACCCAAAATATCTAGGTCAATATCATCAAGCAGCACCCGATCAATGCTGATCGGTAAGGGGAAAGTAATCGAGGCTGTCGTCGATTCCTCTTCTACTGGCGCTTCATCTGAAGAGCTTTCAGGTAAGACTGGCATTGAAAATTGCATCCCCGAAATTGCAAGCTCTCGCACACAAACCTCAGGGCTGAGTAAGCAACGATCATCCAGATCAAGTCGAAGACGGTTCGCTTGCAAGTCGATACCCTGATCTTGATAGCGAACATTCTCAAGCTGAAAGCCTCGGAAAAGTGTCCCTTGCGCACCTGAAATCGTTAACGCTGGCAGTGCTTTTTGTGCCCCCCACGCAGCCACCTTTACCCCAGCAGGGGTATATAACAAAGTAGCCAGTACAATAACGAGGAAAATAAGAATCGCGATAACTGCAATAGAAATACGCTTAAGCCAAATCATAATTCAGGCCCTAAGGTAAAGTGGAGCTGGATCCGATCATCGGATGGACGATCAAGTCCCCATGCTACATCAAAACGAATGGGACCCACTGGCGATGCCCAGCGAACCCCTACACCAGTACCACTTTTCCAATCAGGTGAGTCAATCCACGCAGAACCGTAATCATAGAAAAGTGCCCCCCACCAATCCCCATAAACACGGTATTGGTATTCAACGGAACTGGTTAGCATGTACTGACCTCCGCGAAGCTTATTACCATTATCTCTCGGGGCGATAGTCTCGTAACCATACCCACGAAGACTGTTATCACCACCAATGAAAAAGCGCATTGATGGCGGGACATCTTCAATACTATCAGCAACAATCGCACCACCATCAAGGCGCAATAGCCCACGATGGTTCTCTCCTGCACTGCGGATCCAGGCACTACGGCCACGGAAACGCGCCACACGCGTGTCCGAACCTAAATTAGGATCAGCATATTCAATCGAGATTAAATGCTTATCAGCCCATGTTGGCATCGCGCCACCACGAGCACGTGTTTTACTGTATGTGATACCAGGGATCAGCATGTTCAACACGCCTTTTTCATTATTACCCTGCTTATAGTCTTCCGTTAACCAACGTAATGAAGCAATACGCTTCCAGCCATGCTCTAACAGCCAATGCCGTTCAAGACCTAATGTTAGTTGAGTACTGATCGTGTCATGGTTGTCGGTGTAACTTAAGCCACCAACCACTTGGTAATAATCATTCAGTACATCATCGAGGGGGATTTTATAGGTGGCTTCAATTTTTGGCTGAACGGCCGAAATTTCTGTTTTAACACTCAGGCTATGCCCTGCACTATTAATCCACGGTTTTTTCCAATTAAACTTTAAGCGAGGGCCAGTATCGGTTGAAAAACCGATACCCGTTTCAATTTGGTTTCGCACCTGTGGGGCTAAGCTCACCTGAACAGGAATCGAGTTATCTTCTAACTTAGAGACATCACCGCCAACAAAAATTGAAGAGAACCAGCCTACATTGGATAAGCGTTGGTTAAATTCCCCCAATTTAGAGGCTAAATAGGGTTCATTTTCTTCATATGGGATCAACGACTGTAGACGGTCTTCATCGATCTGACTACCGGTAAAGACTGTGTCACCGAAGTTGTAGCGAATACCACTATCAAACGTGATCAAAATGAAAGCTTCACTGCGTGATGGCGCAACTTCCATCACACTCTTTTCAAACTTCGCATCAAAGTAACCTTTACGCAGAGCGAGACTGCTTAACGCGGATTTTAATGCTTCGTACTTACCGTGATTCAGTGGTTCACCTAACCCCATCCCACTGTTTCGCACTAGCGCGATAAAATCGATATCGTCTTTAGCCATCCCCCGTATATCAATATTACTGCGAGCAATACGGGTTTGTGGACCGGCATCAACCGTCACTGTTAGCTTACTATTTTTGCCTTCTTTCACATCATAATTAAAGGTCGGTTGGTAATGCCCCAGCGCTTTTAATGCTGACTTTATTTCATTTTCAAGTTGTTCTCGAAATCGAAGAGATGTGCTGTAATCATCCTCAGGGATCCCCTGAATATAAGCATCAACATTATCTTCAAGGCTATCACTCAACCCCTTGATCGTTAGATCCGTATTGGCACTAGCAGGAAGAGAAAATAGGAGAGCGAGAGCGGGAAAGGCGAACCGCTTATACAGTGAATTCATTCTTATTTTGCTTCTTTTCTAAAGTCGAGATCCAAGGGGCGCACAAATTATTCTGACAAACCACGCGCTTAGCCGCCAGTTTTTATTTCGCAAAAAATTGATCATTGATTGTGCCACGCAATTTCACTATTTTCTTTATACCAAGCAACATAAAAGGAAGTAATAATGTCGCTGACAAAACAAACCATGATCACGCAGGATACAGCGCTGATTGGCAGAGCAACCGCGATTACGCTAAGTCATCCACATGCAGTACTTAGCACCCCACTCAATGATGATATACCAACAGGCTTGGAGTCGTTAATTGTTGGCATGGGCTGCTTTTGGGGTGCTGAGCGCTTATTCTGGCAACAAGCTGGTATTTATAGCACAGCAGCTGGCTACTGTGGTGGCTTTACACCAAATCCAAGCTACGACGAGGTTTGTTCAGGGAGAACTGGGCATGCTGAAGTGGTTAAGATCATTTTTGACCCTAGTGCTATATCATTAAGCCAACTACTTGCACTGTTTTGGGAGAACCACGATCCAACACAAGGCATGCAACAAGGGAATGACTCTGGCACTCAGTATCGTTCTGCGATTTACACCAACTCTGACTCGCAACAAACCGAATCACTTGCTAGTAAACAGAGATATCAACAGGCACTCAATAGCAGCCAACTTACAGCAACTATCACAACAGAAATTCAAGCCGCGAGCACGTTCTATTTTGCTGAAGAATACCATCAACAATATTTAGCAAAACACCCAAATGGCTACTGTGGACGAGGAGGAACAGGGATCTGCCTGCCGCCTTCATTAACCACTTAGTACCTAACCGATACCCACATTGTCTGTGGGTATCAATACGCCTCTGCGGCCAGCAATTGAATTTCCTTATTCACTTCAGTCAACGCACTTAAGGCTTTTAAATCATGTGACTTCGCGGGTAATAGCCGTCCACAGTCAAACTCGAAGGCGCCAACCCCCATGATAAATAAACGCCCCCTAAAATAATTTTTCACATAACGGGCAATTTGATTTGGTCGATATTGTTTAAATATTTTCAGCATGAGTTCCTCTCTTTCACATAGCTATAGACCAACAGAAACAAAATTTGTTTCATTCATCTTGCATAAAAACCATGCAATTTATTCGCCAAAACATCCTGCTCTTGACGCTTTTTTCTTCCCGCAAACAGACTCTAGAACAAAATCATAATGCGATTCGCCTTATTTCTGATTATTAACTAAAAAATGAGTGACACATGTCTAATCTTGTTAACTGGTATAACCAGATTGACGTGCTTTTACTAAGATAATAAGGCGTCTAACTATAATCGGAAAAAAACAATGAATAAGAAGCTTATCATTACCTTACTCGCTGGCTTACTGCCAACATTGGCATCAGCTCATAACCTTGAGATTGGCCAAGCATTACCAAGTGTTGATGTCGCCGATAAAGGTGAGATTTTATTAGCCCAAGACAAGATTGCTTATCAGGCTTGGACAACAGCTCAACTAGAAGGAAAAGTAAGAGTTATTCAAGCAATCGCTGGGCGCAGTGCCGCTAAAGCAATGAATGCTCCAATGATCGATGCGATCAAAGCTGCCAACCTACCTGCAGAAAAATACCAAACAACAACAATCATTAATCAAGATGACGCGATCTGGGGGACCGGTGGTTTTGTCAAATCATCAGCCGAAGACAGTAAGCGCGAGTTTGCATGGTCATCGATGGTGTTGGATGCGAATGGAGACGTTCAACAAGCATGGGATCTCAAGCCTGAAAATTCAATGATTGCACTGCTTGATGCAAAAGGAACCGTGCTTTTCGCCCAAGAAGGTCAGCTTTCTGTACAAGAAATACAGCAAGTTATGGAGCTTATTAACAATAACCTGTAGCACTTCCTATTCTTATCAAGCCATACCAGAGAACTTAATGTAATGTTATAATGTCACACATTGTAACAGCATTGGTTTTGGCACAAAGCTAATGGGGAGCAATTGGCACTAAACATTTGCTCCTTACTTTGTAACATCCCCCTTGTTGTCACGCTGTGTTTATATCGTTTTCAACCATAGGGAAAGCAAACATGACGATCCGCCGTACTGTATTCGCCACACTCGTAAGCTCACTCATCACAGGGCAAGCTTTAGCACACAATCATCACGATGAAAGTGAATATCGTCAGCATGGCGCGCATGTTCACGGTGTCGTTGAACTCAATATCGCACAAGATGCCAACGCTCTACTCGTTGAAATTACCGCTCCAGGCGCCGACGTTGTGGGCTTTGAACACGCACCAAAAAATGATGAACAAAAGAAAGCGCTAGATAGTGCGCTAAAAACACTCGCTCAGCCGCTGCAATTACTGACATTCTCCACTGGAGCACAATGTACGCTAGTTGACACTCTCGTAACAGAAACCCTTACGGCCCATGATGATAAACATGCACATCATGACCATGATAGCCACGATCATGATGAACATGCACACCACGATCACGATAGCCACGATCATGATGAACATGCACACCACGATCACGATAGCCACGATCATGATGAACATGCACACCACGATCACGATAGCCATGACCATGATTGTAACTGTGATGGTCAACATGGTGAGTTTTCAGCGCAATACACTTTCAATTGCGACAACATCGAAACGCTAACAGACATGCAATCGGATTGGTTCAAGCATTTCACCTCTACCGAGAAAATCACAATTCAAGCAATTACAAACAAAGGGCAAAAAGCAGGTCAACTGACTCCAGCACAAACCCAGTTTACGTTCTAATGAAGTAAGAGGGGCTCACGCCCCTTTTTAGGAAACCAAGCATGACTGTTATAGATATTTCAAATCTCACTTTTCGCTGGGCTCGACAACACGCTGATATATTAGCCATACCTCAATTCACTGTGCAGCAAGGTGAGAAGGTATTTCTCAAAGGCCCAAGCGGAAGCGGAAAGTCGACATTACTAGGGTTACTATCAGGTATCAGCCAACCGACATCTGGTGAAGTTTCAATCCTCGGCCAAAAATTCAGTGAATTAAAAGCCACGCAACGAGATACATTCAGAGCGGATCATATCGGTTATATCTTCCAGATGTTTAACCTACTGCCATACTTGTCTGTACTTGAGAATGTAATGCTGCCTTGTCGCTTTTCCTCATTACGCCAACAACGAATTTCAACCAGCTTGGAGCAAGAAGCAAAACGCTTATTAACACAGCTTCATTTACCACACGATTGTCTCCACAAACCTATCAGTGAACTGAGCATTGGTCAGCAACAACGAGTAGCTGCAGCACGAGCACTGATGGGGCAGCCAGAGCTGCTCATTGCAGATGAACCCACATCAGCCTTAGATCAAAATAACCGCGAAGCCTTTATCGAACTGTTAATGGCTGAATGTGAACGCTCTAATACCACACTTTTATTTGTAAGCCATGATCAAACGCTTGAAGGACTTTTTGATCGAACCGTTGCACTCAATGACATCAACACTATTCACCAAGAGATAACATCATGAAGGCTATCTTACATTTAGCATGGAAAAGCCTGAATAACCGAAAAGCGACGGCGTTACTTACCATACTTACCGTTGCCATCTCAGTCACCCTGCTATTAGGTGTTGAGCGAGTAAGAACACAAGCTAAAGCCAGCTTTGCCAATACAATTTCAGGCACAGATCTTATTGTTGGCTCGCGCGCCGGTTCAGTCAATTTATTACTCTACTCGGTATTTCGTATCGGTAATGCAACCAATAATATCGACTGGAAAAGTTATCAAGACATCACATCACACCGTGCAGTAAAATGGGCAATCCCTATCTCACTGGGTGATTCACACCGTGGATTTAGAGTTATTGGGACGAATGGCGATTATTTTGAGCATTATAAATACGGTAAAAAACAACCTCTTACCTTCGCCCAAGGCTTACCGTTTACAGACCTATTCGAAACTGTCGTTGGCGCTGAAGTTGCGAGAAAATTAGACTACAAATTAGGCGATGAAATTATCATTGCCCATGGGATCAGCGATAAATCCTTTAACCGTCATGATAACTTGCCATTCAAAGTTGTAGGTATTCTCGCCCCGACAGGTACACCAGTTGATCGCAGCGTACATGTTTCGTTAGAGGCGATTGAAGCAATCCATGTTGGGTGGGAGTCAGGTGCTCGATTAGGGCCAACTCCAGAAGCAAAAATACTGCTACAACAAGAATTTAAACCCCATCAAATTACCGCCTTCATGGTAGGGCTTAATTCAAAAATCCAAACCTTTGCATTACAGCGCTATATTAATACTTATAGCAAAGAGCCCTTAAGCGCCATCATGCCAGGCATCGCCTTGCATGAACTTTGGCAAATGATGTCGATTGCAGAGCAAGCATTACTCATTGTTTCAGGTTTTGTTGTGATTGCAGGTTTATTAGGTATGCTTTCTAGCTTACTTACAAGCCTAAACGAACGTCGACGTGAAATGGCGATCCTGCGTGCAACAGGAGCAAGACCAAGCCATATTTTCTTTTTATTAATCAGTGAAGCAACCTTCCTGACAGCGCTCGGTATTCTACTTGGAACAATCATGCTCTATGGTCTGCTTTTCATTGCGCAACCATTTATCCTGACGCACTTTGGAATGTATATCGAGATCACGCCTCTAAATATTTATGAGCTAACATTGCTGGCAGTCGTTCAAGTTGCAGGTATCCTAGTCGGTATTATTCCTGCGATTCGCGCTTATCAACACTCGCTGTCTGATGGCATGACAATCAAGATTTAAGGGCACAACATGATAAAATGGCTATTAGCCTTATGCTGCACATTTCCATTGCTGGTACATGCATCAGAGCCACTGACATTAGACTGGTTAGATTTAGTACCAGAAAATGAACGTTCAATGATCAATGAACAGGGCATTGCTGCCTTTATTGATCACAGTGGTGGTAAAGCAAAACAAAGCCAAATGGGAAAAGTGCGCGAAGAACTCAATGGTAGTCAGGTAAAAATTCCCGGTTTCGTTATTCCTCTCGAAGGGGATGATAAAGCTGTCACCGAGTTTCTGCTGGTTCCTTATTTCGGTGCTTGTATACACGTTCCACCACCGCCGCCGAACCAGATTATTTATGTGAAATTTCCAACAGGTGCACCGATCCAACAGCTTTGGGATGTTGTCTATATTATCGGTGAATTAAAAACCCAGCATGTCAGTCATGATCTCGCTGAAGTCGGCTATCTGATTGAAGGTACCCAACTAGAAGAATACGATGACATGTAATCCCTCAATATAATCCACAAAGGCTAATATTCTGTATTAGCCTTTTTTCTACCAAGATAACCCCTATCTCAAAATACAAAATTCATTTCGCGATTAAGACTAATTACTGGTACAACAGAACTATTACTAGATTGAGTTACTCGACATGACCACCTCTTCAAATAAACCCGCCCAAGAGCTGACAATAAAAAGTACTCAGAGCACGACTGAGAAGACATCTTCGACCCGACGAAACGCCAAACAATACACAGAAGCAATAGCGAAGCTGTTTGTCGTCAATCACCTAATAACGGAAACGGAAGAATGTTCAATTGAACTACGGACTCAACAGCGGGAACAAAAAGAGCGTGAAGCTCAGCAAGCTAATCTAGAAAAGATACTAAAAATTGCTTATGACGTTAGCAATGAAGACAGTGCAAATATGCCTGATCCTGACTGGTTGGCACAATTCATGTCGATTGCAAAAAATATTCATAGCGCCAATATGCAAGCACTCTGGGGAAGAGTACTAAAAAAAGAAGTCACAGCACCAGGTAGCTTTTCGATCAAAGCACTGAACACTCTTAAGAATATGACAAAAAAAGATGCACATGCCTTTCAGCATGCATGCTCCCTTAGTTGTAGTTTTGGTACAGATCAAGGACGAAAACTACTCACTGGCGCAATTAGTCACAAAATGAGTCTGCTTGTCATTCCTAAGCGTGAGCAATCAAAATTAACTCTCGGGCAGTACCAACTCCCCTACCATGAACTTTTATCACTCATCGAACTCGGGATCATTCACGCATCAGAACTTGAGTCAGGCACTATATCTCAGCACCAAGCACTGCCTCTGAATTACCAAAACCATCATTTTAAAGTATTAGCCAACAGTAAAATGAGCACATTAACTTATTACCGCTTTACGCCAACGGGTAATGAACTCGCTCACTTACTGCCCGTTAGCCTGTATGAGGGGTATCAAACTGACTTAATTAACCTGTTAAGCCGATACTTCATGGTTGAATCCAGCTAAATAAAAAACGCCCTTAAAAGAGCGTTTATAAGTTAACTATTTCAAACCTAACCGAGAGTATATTGCGCTGACATCAATATTCTCAATGTCGGTTAAATTAACCGTATTAGCGCCAATACAACCATAGACAGTTGGATCGGTTTCTGTAAATAAACCGACGCAATTTGCACCTGCCGCATCCGCCAAATGCAAAGGTCCAGTATCAGAACAAATAAACATGTCACATTGTGCTAAAAATGCAGCTAGAGCACGCATATCCGCATTTTGATAAACTTGCGTATCGCCCTCTAAAGGCGTCTGAATATCAGGACTCAAGATTTCAACACAAATGGTATTTTCAGGATCGTAGTCTTTAAACTTAGCAACGATCCCTCGCCATACGTTGTCACTCAACACTTTAGTGCCCCTTGCCCCACGAAAATATGCAAGCACTCGAGCCCCACTATCTTTAGACAAATCACGTAAAGCTGTTGTTGCCGACTCTACCTCACCCTCAGACAAAATAATTTCATAACCATAGGGCTTTTCTAATTGATTGCCAATTCCCTCTAATATTTTTAAAGGCTTGAAAGCAAAGTGCCTTTCACAGCCATCTTCAGTAACAGCATGCGGGAATGCAATACCATTAATATCAGAGACAAATGAGGCTTTATTACGTCCATTCATCAAGGCTGAAGTAACGGCATCACCAACCGATTGATAAGGCATCAGTACTAAATCATAGTCCTGTTTCTTCAGCTCTTTAATACATTCTCTCCACTTAAAAATATCTTTAAAAGAAAAGTGAGAATAAAATATTTTGTCAATTGCGATATTTTCAAAAATCTTCCCTTGCCAAGGCAAATTCAAAACAAGGTCAATTTCAGCATTCGGGTAACACTTTCTAGTCTCATGCAGAAATGGTAATAAGAAGAACATATTACCGATGCGCTTATTTGTTCTAACAATCAATATCTTTTCAACGTCTTCAGGTTTGATCAACGAATCAACCATAATCTTTTTGTTATTGATAACTTGAAACAGGAGCACCTCAAGTTTCATCATTTTTTTTCGTCGATATTGATCAAATTTTCGCAGCGAGTCTTTAAAGCTCATCAAAAATTTCCCGTTAAAATAGAAGAGTTAAGATATTAAGCCCCATAATACGTGGATTACAGAGCTGCCTCCACTTAATTTACGGATTCAAAAGTACCTTATCTTATTGGGTGAATGAAACTACGTAAATGACACCGCTAGTATTATTATTCAAACGAAAAACCCAAGCAGCAAGGCTTGGGCTTAGATATAAAGTGGCGGAGCGGACGGAACTTTATATAGATAAACTGCCACACCGAAAATCAGCGCGCCCCTCGGCGTGATAGGCCGCTGCCTTCAAGGTAAAGAGGCTAACCAACTGAACTACCGCTGCCGCGCCATGATTCGTCAAAGTACAAACGTAAAAAAGCCCAAGTCGTAAGACTCGGGCTTAGTATAAGTGGCGGAGCGGACGGGACTCGAACCCGCGACCCCCGGCGTGACAGGCCGGTATTCTAACCAACTGAACTACCGCTCCACACGGTGATAAACAGTAACCTGTCTATCCGATACACGTCGTTCAATACGTATATCTAAAATTGAAGCCTGGCGATGACCTACTCTCACATGGGGAGACCCCACACTACCATCGGCGCTATTACGTTTCACTACTGAGTTCGGCATGGGATCAGGTGGGTCCATAATGCTATGGTCGCCAAGCAAATTCGGGTTATTCACCGCCATCAGGCGATAAATACAATCTGGGAAAATCTAACTAGTTTCAATATCGTTCTTAACACGCATTCAAGCGTTTATGGAGTCCGTAAAACCCCTTGGGTGTTGTATGGTTAAGCCTCACGGGCAATTAGTACAGGTTAGCTCAATGCCTCGCA